>JBLMWY010000495.1:0-5027 GCA_050257475.1 Bdellovibrio bacteriovorus | reverse complement strand
GCCTCACCCCGCCCCAGGTGCTCAGCAACCCGCGCTGGATGCGCCCTTTCGAGCTGTTCGCCCGGGCCTTTGGGGTCCCCGGCAGCGAAGAGGCGGACCCCACCCCGGTGGTAGCGGTGGTAGTGCCGCTGCTCTTCGGCTACATGTTCGGCGACCTGGGCCAGGGGACGGTGCTCGCCGGGGCCGGTTGGTGGCTCGCCCGGCGCGGGCACGAGCTCGCCCGTCTCCTGGTTCTCGGTGGGGCCTCCGCCATGGTCTTCGGGCTCCTGTTCGGCAGCGTCTTCGCCCGGGAGGATCTGATCCCGGCCCTGTGGCTCCATCCGCTCCACGAGCCCATCACGGTGCTCGCGGTGCCCCTGATCTTCGCCGTCTTCCTGCTCACCCTCGGGCAGTTGCTGAACGCCCTGGGGGCCCTGTGGCGGGGCGAGCTCGGGCACTGGCTGCTACGGGACCTGGGGTTCCTGATCCTGTACCTGGGCCTGGTGGGCCTGCTGTTGCATCCGGCTCTGGGTTGGGTGGCCCTGGGCGGCGGCGTCTGGTACCTGCTCGGCTCCTTCCTTATCCATCGGGAGCTGCTCGGTGGACTCGCGGCCATCGGCCACCTCCTGGAGTCCGGCATGCAGATCCTGGTCAATACCCTCTCCTTTGCCCGGGTCGGGGCCTTCGCCCTGGCCCACACCAGCCTGTCGGTAGCGGTCGTCACCATGGCCGACGCCGCCCCCTGGTGGGCCGCCATCCTAATCATGGTGCTCGGTAATGCACTGATCATCGGGCTGGAGGGGCTGGTGGTCTCGATCCAAACCACCCGTCTGGTGCTCTTTGAGTTCTTCAACCGCTTCCTGCAGGGGACGGGACGGGTATTCAGACCCCTGCCCCCGCCGCCTGTGGTGGTGGAGGCGTCTCGGTGACGGGGTCCCGTGCGACCTGGCCGGACGTCGGTCGTGTCATCTGGAGCTACATCATGAGTCGTCGAATCCTACTGGCCTCCCTGCTCGTCCTCGCCCTGACCCTGCTGGCGGCGCTATCGAGCGTCCTGGTCTGGGCCCCTCAGGCGGTGGCGGAGGAGGTGCTGGCGATCGAAACCCTGGCCATCGATCCTGGGGTACTGCGTTGGGGCTATCTGGCGGCGGCCCTGGCCACCGGCCTTGCGGCCCTGGGCGCCGCCATCGCCGTCGCCTCGGTGGGGGCCGCAGCCGTTGGGGCCATGGCGGAGAAGCCAGAGCTGTTCGGCCGCGTGGTCATCCTGGTGGGCCTGGCCGAGGGTATCGCCATCTACGGCGTCATCATCTCGGTGTTGATCCTGAATCGACTGGGCTGAGGGACGGATCCGTGGCCCTGTGCGCCTTCCTCGGCGACGAGCTCTCGCTGCTGGGCTTTCGCCTCGGCGGGGTCGAGTGCTACAGCCCCGCACCGGCCGAGGCCACGGCCCAGTTCCGGACCCTCAAGGAGCGGGTCGAGCTGATCCTGCTGACCGCGGAGGTGGCCCAGACCCTGCCCCCGGGTCTCCTGCCCAAGACCCAGGCCGCGGAGCGGCCCCTGGTCATCGTGATCGCTGATGTGCGCCGGCGCGTGCTCCCCGCGGACCAGGTGGAGCAGGTGCGGCGCCAACTGGGGATGGCGGAATGAACCTGGATGAACGGGAGCAGGGTCTCTTGAGGCTGGTGGAAGCCTACTGGGAGTCGGAATGCCGCTCCCTGTTCGAGGCCGCCCGCCAGGAGGCCGCTGAGCTCATCGGCCGGACCTATCAACAGGAGCGCGCCCGCCTGCACCAGCGGGTGCTGGCCGAACGCGCCGGGGCGCGGGAGCGCATCCAGGCGGCCCGCGCGGAGCGGGACACCCGGGAGCGGGCCGGGAGGGAGCGGGCGAACGCCCGCATCCTGGCCGTCGCCTGGCCACGCATCGAGACGGCCCTCGCGGCACGCTGGCACGACTCCGAGGGCCGCCAGGCCTGGGTCCAGGGGGTGCTGGAGCAGGCGCGGCAGTTGCTCCCCCACGGGGTCTGGACCCTGCGTCATGCCCCGGATTGGCCGGAGCACGAATGGCAAGCCCTGGGCTCGCTGCTCGCCGCTCAGATTGGGAGCGAGCCACGCTTTGTCGCCGACGGCGCCATCTCCGCCGGACTCGCCATCGAAGGGGCTGGAGCGGTGCTCGACGGCAGCCTCGAGGGGCTGCTCAAGGACCGCACCCGCATCGAGTCCAGGCTCCTGGCCCTGCTGCAGGAGGTACCCCGATCATGAGCACGGCGCTCGCCACTTGGATCAACGGCCCGGTGCTACGCGCCAGACCGGAGGGGACCTTCCGCCTGCGGGAGGCGGTCACGGTGGGGGGGCAGAGGCTGCTCGGCGAGGTGATCCGCATCGCCACGGATAGCATCACGGTGCAGCTCTACGAGGACACCAGTGGCCTGCGCCCCGGCGTCCTGGTGAATGGCAGCGGACGGCTGCTTTCCATCCGGGTGGGACCGGGGCTGCTCGCACGCATCTTCGACGGCCTGCTGCGACCCATCGGCGACCCCCAGGACCCCTATGTGACACCGGGCATGCGGGAGGCGGAGCCCGCCCGCTTCCACTTCAGCCCAGGGGTTGCGGTGGGAGCCACCCTGACCCCGGGCTCGGCCATCGGCACCATCGGGGGCGACTCGGCCCTCGCCCAGCGTTGCCTGGTGCCACCCGACCTGCCGGCGGGGACCGTCGCGGAGATCGCAGAGGCCGGCACCTACGGCGACGACGAGCCGGTATGCCAGTTGCGCGCGGCCGACGGCTCCCTGCATCCCGTCGCCATGAGCCACTATTGGCCCGTGCGCCTGCCGCGGCCGGTGGCGGAACGTCTGGCCTCCGACGAGCCCATGCTCACCGGGCAGCGCATCATCGACTGCCTGTTCCCGATAGCCCGGGGCGGCACCGGCTCCATCCCCGGGGGCTTCGGCACCGGCAAGACGGTGCTGCTTGAGACCATCGCCAAGTGGTGCAACGCCGACGTCATCGTCTATGTGGGCTGCGGCGAGCGCGGCAATGAGATCGCCGGCCTGCTCGCCGAGTTCATGGAGCTGGAGGACCCGCGCAGCGGCCGGCCCCTGCTGGAGCGCACCGTGGTCATCGCCAACACCAGCAACATGCCCGTGTCCGCCCGAGAGGCGAGCATCTACACAGGGATTACGGTGGCCGAGTATTTCCGCGATCAGGGACTCAACGTCACCCTGATGGCGGACTCCACCTCCCGCTGGGCCGAGGCCCTGCGGGAGGTCTCGGGGCGGCTCGGGGAGCTACCCGGCGAGGCCGGCTATCCCGCCTACCTCTCCAGCCGGCTGGCGGACTTCTACGAGCGGGCGGCGCGAGTGCGTACCCTCTGCGGCTCCCCCGGGTCGGTCACGGTGCTGGGGGCCGTGAGTCCCCCCTCGGGGGACTTCTCGGAGCCCGTCACCACCCATACCCGACGCTACGTGGGCTGCCTCTGGGGGCTCGACTCCCGGCGCGCCCAGGCCCGCTTCTACCCCGCCATCCACCCGCTGCAGTCCTACAGCGTGGTCGCCGCCAACCTCGCACGCTGGTGGCACCGGGAGGGCTGCACCCGCTGGGAGGAGCTGCGCCGACGCTTTCTGACCCTGTTGGAGGATGAGGCCCGGCTAGAGCGCATGGCCCGCATCATCGGGCGCGACGCCATGCCTGCCCGCCAGCGCAACACCCTGCTGTGCGCCCAGTTGGTCAACCAGTGCTTCCTGCGCCAGTCCGCCTACTCGGAGATCGACCGCTATGCCAGCCCCGCCCGCCAAGCGGTGATGATGCGGCTCATCGGGAGCTTCATCGAGGGCGCCGAACGGCTCTTGGAGGCCGGGGTAGCACCCGAGGCCATCGCCGAGGAGCCTATCTTCCGGGCCCTGATGCGCATGGGGGAGGAGATCCCGGAGGGCGACTGGGAACGCTTCTCGACCCTGGACAGGGAGCTGACCACCAGCCTACGCCGGCTCACGAGCGCCCAGCGCGAGGCGGCCGAGACCGCGGGGGCCTAAGGCCATGTACGCCAGACTCATCGGCGAGGAGATCGCCATTCGGGCCGAGGGGCCCCTGCTCTTCCTGCGCCGCAGTGTCGACGTCGGGCTCAACGAGGCGGTGGAGGTCGAAGGGGCCGACGGGAGCCTGCGCCTGGGTCGCATCGCCGCCCTGGAGGAAACGGCGGTCACCGTGGAGATGTTGGACGACACCGCGGGGCTCGCCCTCACCGGGACCCGGGTGCGCTTCCTCGGCGAGCCCCTGCGCTTTCAGGTGGGCCCCGGGCTCCTGGGTCGGGTCTTCAATGGGGTCGGGAAACCCCTGGATGGTGGGCCGCCCCTGGCTGCCCGCCACGCCTACCGGGTCGACGGACTGCCCATGAAACCCTCCGCCCGCACGCCGCCCTGCGAGTTCCTGGAGACCGGCTTCACCGCCATCGACCTGATGAACAGCCTGGTGCGAGGCCAGAAGCTGCCGCTCTTCTCCGGGGGTGGCCTGCCTCACGACCGCATCGCCGTGGATATCGCCTGCAATGCCCGGCTGCCCGGGGACCGGGGCGAGGGTCGCGACTTCGCCATCGTCTTCGCCGGCATCGGCATCCCCCACGACAGCGCGGAGTTCTTCCGCAACGAGATGGAGAAGAGCGGGGCCCTGGCGCGCACCGTGCTGTTCCTGAACCTGGCGAGCGACTCCAGCGCCCAGCGCCTGCTCACCCCCCGCTTTGCGCTCACCGCCGCCGAGTACCTGGCCTTCACCGAGGGCAAGCACGTCCTGGTCATCCTGACCGACCTCACCAATTACTGCGAGGCCCTTCGGGAGGTTTCGGCCAGCCGCGGCGAAGTGCCGAGCCGCAAGGGCTATCCCGGCTACATGTACTCGGATCTCGCGACCCTCTACGAGCGCGCCGGGCGTATCCGCGGGTTGCCCGGCTCGGTCACCCAGGTGCCGATCCTGACCATGCCCAACGACGACATCACCCACCCCATCCCGGACCTCACCGGCTACATCACCGAGGGCCAGATCGTGCTGGACCGGGACCTG
>JBLMWY010000494.1:0-7084 GCA_050257475.1 Bdellovibrio bacteriovorus | reverse complement strand
CCGGCCTCGCGCTCGTGCTGCTTGGCGTTGAGCACCTCGTGGGGGATCCGATTCTCCAGCAGGAGCTTGGAGACCAGCTCCGAGGTCTCGATGGAGGCGGTGCCCACCAGGGCCGGCTGGCCCCGCTTCACGCAGTCCTGGATGTCCTCCAGGATCGCGTTGTACTTCTCCTTCTGGGTCAGATAGACGAGATCCCCGCGGTCCTCCCGGATCATCGGCATGTTGGTGGGGATCACCACCACCTCCAGGCCGTAGATCTGCTGGAACTCGTAGGCCTCGGTGTCGGCGGTGCCGGTCATGCCGGCCAGCTTGGGGTAGAGGCGGAACAGGTTCTGGAAGGTGATGGAGGCGAGCGTCTGGTTCTCCTGCTGGATCGCCACCCGCTCCTTGGCCTCGACCGCCTGGTGGAGCCCCTCCGACCAGCGCCGACCCGGCATGGTGCGGCCGGTGAACTCGTCGACGATGATGATCTGGCCATCGCGAACGATGTATTCCACGTTCTTCTGGAACAGGGCGTGGGCGCGCAGCGCCGCGTAGACATGGTGCATGAGCACGATGTTCGCGGGGTCGTAGAGGCTCTCGCCCTCCCCCAAGAGGCCGATCTCGGAGAGCATCTCCTCCACCTTCTGGTGGCCGTCCTCGCTCAGGAAGACCTGGCGCGCCTTCTCGTCGACGGAGAAATCGCCGGGTCCGAAGTCCGGCTTGCCCTCCTCATTCACCATGGGTGCCTGGCGGGTCAGGCGCGGGATCAGGGCGTCGATCTGGCGGTAGAGGTCGGTGTTGCCCTCGGAGGGGCCTGAGATGATCAGCGGCGTGCGGGCCTCGTCGATCAGGATCGAGTCCACCTCGTCCACGATGGCGTAGAAGGGGTCCCGCTGCACCCGTTGCTCGGCCGTAAAGGCCATGTTGTCGCGCAGATAGTCGAAACCGAACTCGTTGTTGGTACCGTAGGTGATGTCACAGGCGTAGGACTCGCGGCGGGTGACGGGCCTCAGGTGCCGATAGCCCTGGTCCTCCGGGGGCTCGAAGCTGGGGTCGTAGCGGTAGGAGGCCTGGTCCGGGCCCATGCCCCCGGAGGAGTTGATGACCCCCACGGAGAGACCGAGGAAATGGTAGATGCGCCCCATCCAGGTGGCGTCGCGCCGGGCCAGGTAGTCGTTCACCGTGACCACGTGGACCCCCTGGGCGGGCAGGGCGTTGAGGTAGGCGGCGAGCGTCGCCACCAGGGTCTTGCCCTCACCGGTGCGCATCTCGGCGATCTTGCCCTCGTGGAGCACCATGCCGCCCACCATCTGGACGTCGAAATGGCGCATGCCCAGGGTGCGCCGGCCCGCCTCCCGGACCACCGCGAAGGCCTCGGGTAGCAGGTCGTCCAGGGGCGTCCCCTGGGCCAGACGGTCGCGGAGCTCAGAGGTCTTGGCGGCCAGCTCGGCGTCGCCGAGCCGCTCGATCTCGGGTTCCAGGGCGTTGATGCGGGAGACGGATTTGAGGAGCTTCTTGACCAGCCGCTCGTTGCGGCTGCCAAAGACCTTTTTAAGCAGGTTGCTGATCATGGGTGGGGTCGGAGCAGCGGAAAAATGCCGAGATGATACCGGAACTGCGTCGGCCACGCTGGCCCCTAGGTCCTTTGAGGGTTGGCCCGGGGGTCGAGGTGGGGGTGGATGCGCGGGTTGCCGAGGCCCGTGGGGGCGGCGCGCCTCTTGGGCGGCCCTGAGAACGAAATCGCCCGCCGGGTGGCGGGCGATTCGAGCGTCAGCGAGGCCCGCCGACTAGCTGGACTTGCCTAGGGCCGCGATGTCTGCCGCGATTTCGGCGCTACGGGGCGTCTTGCTACCCGCATACCGGATGGGGTTCTGATGCTGGCCGTCCTTGAGCACCTCGAAGTGGACATGGGGCCCGGTCGCGGTCCCGGTGGAGCCCACGGTCGCGATCTTCTGGCCTTGGCGCACCCGCTGCCCTTCCTGCACCAGGTTGGTCTGATTATGGGCGTAGCGTGTCACCAGCCCGTTTACGTGGCGGATATCGACCAAGTTACCGTACCCGCTGCGTTTTCCCGTAAATACGACCACCCCATCGGCCACCGCGACGATCGGAGTTCCCCGGGGGGCGGCGAAGTCGATGCCCTGATGGAAGATGCGGCGGCGCTTGGTCGGGTGCACCCGCATGCCGTAGTTGGAGGTGATGTACCCGGTTCGCACCGGCCAGCCAGAGGGAACGGACTGCGCCGTGAGGTCTTTCTCCATGATGGCCTCTTCAAGGATCTCTAGCTTGCGCTTGCGGTCCTTGAGCAGGCTAACCACGCTTCCGAGCTCACTGGCAATCTCCCGGATGGTGTAGTCGCGTACGGGAGATCCGTCGTCAGGTCCGCCCTGGGGTGGTGGGGCCTGGAAGTCGAACTCGTCCGGGTTGAGTCCGGACATCTGAACCAATCGTTCGCCTAAGGCATTTAGTCGGATGATCTCTGCCTGCATGTCGCCGAGGCGGGCGGTGAGGGCATCGATGTCGGGGGCGTCGGAGTCGCCGTTCAGTCGGGTCGGGTCGGACGGGTCGAGGGCGAAGGGCGTAGGGGTGATTGGGGTGATTGCTAGGTTAGCCGAGTCGGCATAACGACCGATCCAAAATCCGATTCCTCCCCCCGCAACTGCAAACAAAAGTACCGCCAAGAGCGCTATAACAGCCTGTCCGTGAATGTTTTTTCTTCGGTCTAGGTGGTGCATCGTTGGGTTTTCCCTCGGGTTTGTTCGGCACAAGGCCGCGTTTATACTACAGCCCTCGGGGTTTTGCGAGGCAAAACCCTTAGGGCCAATATGGGCTTGATCATGCGCGCGGGTCCTGCCCCGCTGGGTTCCTTGGCGCCCCTTTTGGGGCGCGATGCCACGCCTTGGTGCGTGCGATGGCGGCTCGATTCCCTGAAAGGGCGTCCTGGTCGGGTAGGGCGCCAGCCTGACGCGCCCGTGTCCGCTTGCGCTGAGGCCCTTGTGGAAGGCGCGCCTTTAAGCCATCGTTCGCGCCTCCTGCCCAGCACCCCGGAACGCACAAGACGTGCCAGAAGCATGGCATCGGCGTCCTGAGTCGAGGTCCACATCCATGCGTACGGGTCGATCCCACGTCCTGGAGCTTCTGAGCTCCCATGGACCCATCGCCGAGCAGATCGAGCGCCAAAGGCGTCACGCCGGACTCCTCGACGAGGTGCGGGCGCTCCTTCCGGTGGCGGAGCGTCCTCACTGCGTTCATGTCTCCCGCGAGGGCGAGACATTGTCCCTGACCTTGGACTCGGCGGCATGGGCCACGCGGCTGCGCTATCGGATTCCCGACCTCGCGGCCGCGCTGGCCCCTAGAGGCATCACCGGCGTCAAGGTAAAGATCCAGCCTGCTGGCGCCGGGGTGCCAGGTCGGTCGGCGGCCAGTCGGGGGCCGGTCGGCACCCGGCTCAGCGCGTCGGTGGTGAGCCATCTGCTGGCGGCGGCGGATCAGATGGATGACCCGGAGCTTGGGGAGGCGTTGCGCCGCCTCGCCTACCGACACGGGGGGGGTGGCCCCCCCGTGTCGCAGGATTAAGCCAGCACCAATGGCTGGGGGTAGATCGCCGGGGCGCTGTCGGTATCCTCGAACACCGCCTCCTCCCAGGCCCTCTGGTCCGCCACCAGGGCGCGCAGGAGCTGGTTGTTCAGGGCATGCCCCGACTTGTGGCCCTTGAAGGCGCCAATGAGCGTGTGCCCTAGCAGATACAGATCCCCGATGGCGTCGAGGATCTTGTGCTTGACGAACTCGTCCTCGTAGCGCAGTCCTTCCTCGTTCAGCACCCGGTACTCGTCGACCACCACGGCGTTGTCCAGGCTCCCCCCCAGGGCGAGATTCTGCTGGCGCAGTTGCTCGATCTCCCGCAGGAAGCCAAAGGTACGGGCGCGGCTCACTTCCTTGACGAAGGAGGCGGTCGAGAAGTCGACCTGGGCGCGCTTGGCCCGATCGTTGAAGGCCGGGTGGTCGAAATCGATGGAGAATTCCACCTTGAACCCGTCGTACGGCTCGAAGCGGGCGTATTTGTCGCCGTCTCGCACCTCCACTGGGCGCTTGACGCGGATGAAGCGCTTGGGTCTTCCCTGCTCCTCGATGCCCGCGGTTTGGATGAGGAATACGAAGGGCCCGGCGCTCCCATCCATGATCGGGACCTCGGGGGCGCTCAAGTCCACATAGGCGTTGTCGATCCCGAGCCCCGCGAAGGCGGACAACAGGTGCTCCACCGTGGAGACCCGCACCTCGCCGTTCACCAAGGTGGTGGAGAGTCGGGTGTCGCCAACGTTGTGAGGGCAGGCGCGGATCTCCACCGGCGGCTCCAGATCCACGCGCCGGAACACGATGCCCGTGTCTGGGGCTGCCGGGCGCAGGGTCAGGTGGACCTTGTCTCCGGTGTGCAACCCCACACCGGTCGCCCGGATCACGTTTTTCAGGGTACGTTGCTTGACCATGGGTCCGGTTCTCCCGATGCCTACCCGACCGTCCGCAGGGGTGCGAACTGGGGCTCTGGTGATCGCCGTGGGCCGCGGATTGGCGGTGGGCGACCGGTCGGGCCCGAGCGGTGAGCTCGGGCGACGACTCAAGCTTAGGGTTTTCCCGGAAGTTTATCAAGCGCAAGGTGGTTAAAAAATCTAACAGACTGTTTTATCTGCCTTTATTTATGAAGGGATTTCCCTAGTCAATCCGCCTGCCGACGCAGGAAGGCGGGGATGTCCAGGTAATCCAGGTCCGGCTCGGCCGCCTCCGCGGCGTTGCCGCCCACGTTGATCGCCTTGCGATAGATGGCGGGGCGGCGGTCCATCTCGCGATAGTCGGGTCCGGAGTCCTCCGTGTCGTTCGAGACCAGGCGCATGGTGGGCTCCTCGCTCAGGGGCCGCACGATGGAGACGCGCCGCGCGCCCAGGCCGGTGGCCACCACCGTGACCCGCAGCTCGTCCTCAAGCTCCGGATCGATGACGGTGCCGAGCACCACGGTGGCGTCGTCGTCGGCGAAGTCCCGCACCGTGTTGCCCACCTCGTCGAACTCACCCATGGTCAGGTTCATCCCGGCCGTGATGTTGACCAGGATCCCCTTGGCCCCAGCGAGATCGATGTCCTCCAGCAGCGGGCAACGGATCGCCGCCTCCGCCGCCTCGCGGGCCCGATTGCTACCGGAGGCCCGGCCAGTGCCCATCATGGACACGCCCATCTCCGACATCACCGTCTTGACGTCGGCGAAGTCGACGTTGATCAGTCCCGGGCGGGTGATCAGCTCGGCGATGCCCTTGGTGGCATTGAGCAGGATGTCGTTGGCCGCCCGAAAGGCGTCCAGCAGGCTCATCTCCTTGCCCAGCACCGCGAGCAGCTTCTCGTTGGGGATGGTGATCAGGGAGTCCACATGCTTGGCCAGCTCATCGATGCCGTCCTCGGCGATGCGCCGGCGCTTGGTCCCCTCGAAGGGGAAGGGTTTGGTCACCACCGCCACGGTGAGGATCCCGAGCTCCTTGGCCACCTCGGCCACCACCGGGGCGGCCCCGGTTCCAGTCCCGCCGCCCATTCCGGCGGTGATAAAGACCATGTCGGCCCCCTCCAGGGCGTCGGCGATGCGGTCGCGGTCGTCGAGGGCCGCCTGCTTGCCCACGGCTGGGTTCGCGCCGGCGCCCAAGCCCTTGGTGATGCCGGTGCCGAGCTGCAGGCTGGTCTTGACCTTGGAGCCCTTCAGCGCCTGGGCGTCGGTGTTGGCGCAGATGAAATCGACCCCTTCGATGGTGGACTCCACCATATGGTTCACCGCGTTGCCACCGCCGCCACCGACGCCGATGACCTTGATGACGGCGGCCTGGCTGTGGGTGTCCATCAACTCAAACATGTCGAAACCTCCGGGCGCACCAAGCGCCTGCACTGACCTGAACCTCGATCGACCCGACCGACATGGCCGGATCGCCCCCCAACACGGCGCGTTGTCGGAAGACCCCGCGCCTCGAGGCCGCAGGCTGCGGCCCCCCCAACCAGTGCCCCCGATCGCCCGGGCGCACCGATATCCGCTCGATCCCGCCGCGGGCTAACCCGCGCCAGGATCCTCAGAAATTGCCTTGGAACCAACTGCGCATGCGCGCCCAGATGCCCTTGAGGCCGCGTCCGTCCGCCAGCTCAGGGCGCTTGGCGAAGCGGTTCTGGCGGGCGTACATGAGGAGACCCACGCCGGTGGAGAAGATCGGGTTACGCGTGACCTCCTCCATGCCGACCACATACTGCGGTACCCCCAGGCGCACGGGCATGTGGAAGACCTCTTCCGCAAGCTCGATCAGGCCCTGCATCTTGGAGCTGCCGCCGGTGAGCACCACGCCCCCCGCCACCAGGTCCTCGAGGCCGCTGCGTCGCAGCTCGTTGCGCAGCAGCGTGAGGAGCTCCTCGTAGCGGGGCTCCACCACCTCGGAGAGGGTCTGGCGGGAGAGCCGCCGGGGCGGGCGGTCGCCGATGCTCGGGACCTCGATGGTCTCGCCGTTGGCGGCGAGCTGGGTTAGGGCACAGGCATGCTGGATCTTGATCTTCTCGGCGTGCTGGGTGGGGGTGCGCAGGGCCACCGCGATGTCGTTGGTGACCTGGTCACCGGCGATGGGGATCACCGCCGTGTGGCGGATGGCCCCGTCGGTGAAGACCGCCATGTCGGTGGTCCCGCCGCCGATGTCGACCAGACAGACACCGAGCTCCTTCTCGTCCTCACCCAGGCAGGCATAGCTGGAGGAGAGCTGCTCCAGGACCAGGTCGTCCACCTCGAGGCCGCAGCGGCGGATGCATTTCACGATGTTCTGGGCGGCGCTGACCGCCCCGGTCACCATGTGCACCCGGGCCTCCAGGCGCACCCCGCACATGCCGATGGGCTCCCGGATGCCCTCCTGGTCGTCGATGATGAACTCCTGGGGCAGGATGTGGAGAATCTTCTGGTCCGCCGGGATGGCCACCGCCCGCGCCGCCTCCAGGACTCGGTCCACATCCGCCTGGGCCACCTCCCGCTCCTTGATGGCGGTGATGCCGTGGGAGTTGAGGCTGCGGATATGACTGCCGGCGATCCCCGCGTGCACCGAATGGA
>JBLMWY010000493.1:0-3811 GCA_050257475.1 Bdellovibrio bacteriovorus | reverse complement strand
CGGCAGCTGCGGGCCTTCGAGGCGGTGGCCCGACTGCGCAGCTTTACGCGGGCGGCGGAGGAGCTGCACGTCACGCAGCCCACGGTGTCCAAGCAGATCAGGCTGCTCAACGAGGAGGTTGGTCTGCCGCTGCTCGAGCAGATCGGCAAGCAGGTCTTCCTGACCCAGGCGGGCGAGGAGCTCTACGTGACCTGTGGCGATTGGCTGCAGACCTGGGGTCGCTTCGAGCAGTCCATCGCCAACCTGCAGGGCCTCAAGCAGGGCCGGCTCAAGATCGCCAGCGTGACGACGACCAAATACTTCATGCCGCGGGTGCTGGGTCCCTTCTGTGCGAAGTACCCCGGTATCGATATCGTCATGGAGGTCGTCAACCGCGACCGCCTTCTCGAGCGCCTGTCACGCAACGAGGACGACCTCTATGTCATGGGCGTACCGCCCGAGGGCTGGGACATCGAGAGTGAGCCCCTGGTGGAGAACGCACTGGTGGTCGTCGCCGCGGCCGACCATCCCCTGGCCGGGCGGCCGCGCATTCCCGTCACCGAGCTGGCGAATCAGCCCTTCCTGGTGCGGGAGCACGGCTCGGGGACGCGCATCACCATGGAGCGTGTGTTCAGGGAGCAGGGGACGCCCTTCGTCGTCAAGATGGAGCTAGGCAGCAACGAGGCCATCAAGCAGGCGGTCGCGGGGGGGCTGGGGCTGGCTGTCCTGTCCCGCAGCACCTTGCGCCGGGAGGTCGACGCGAAGGAGCTGGCGGTCCTGGACGTGGAAGGCTTTCCCATCCGGCGCTACTGGTACGTGGTGCGTCCGAAGGGCAAGCAACCTTCCGTGGTCGCCAGCACCTTCCTAGAGTTCCTCCACTCCCACGTCCAGCTACTCGTACCGCCGGTCTGATGAGTGGATCCCGGCGCCCGAGCATCGCATCCTCTGGGATTAGCGCCCCAGAGATAGGCCGCCGCGGCCGTGTTACCGGGATTTGTCGACTTGGCGACCTCCGGATATGTGGATCGCCAGATCGACGCGATCATTGCGCCAGACATTGGCGGTCTTGGTCCGAGCAGTATCCCTGGCGTGGCCTCACGGCGCCCTCGGACGTGATCCAGGAACGGATCGCGCGGACTGTTGGATCAGGGCGCTACCGATCGAGTGCTACGGCACCGAGAGACGATTGCGTGTCCCATTCACGTCAGTGAATGCGGCGAATTGGGCGAGAAAGCGCCTCATGCACAAGACCCGCGACAACCAGCGTGACGTCGGGGGCCGGCAACCCCGTGCGGGTTAATCTTGATCTGCATCAAGGGCGTCTTGGCGCTCCCGCCTAGGCTTACAGCGATCGAGCAATGACAGCCGGGATCATGGGCCTGAACGGAGCCCCCTGATGAAACACTGGATCCTATCGATGTGCCTCATGAGCGGTCTGGCACCCGCCCTCGCTGATCCGCCGCAGGCCAATCCCCTGGACCTGGGGGTGGCCGAGGTGGAGGCCCTCGGGACCCTGAACGGGCAGGCCCTGGCCTGCCGGGACTTCGACGGCTCCAAGGCGGTGAAGGATGTGGTGATCCGGCTGGTGCCCAAGACCCGCCGCTTCGGAATCGTCTTCGAGTCGGCGACCAATGCGGCCTTTCTGTCCCAAAGCCAGTCCGCGGAGCAATGCCCGTCGGAGACCGCGCGTGCGGCCCACTTGGCCGAGGTGGAGGCGCGGGTCCGGGAGGTCTTTGGGTCCCCGATGGTGCCGACGCCACCTGCCGGTGAGGCCAAGCCGTGAGTCGCCTTTGGTCCATCGGCGTGGCCGCCCTGATGCTCGCGCTAGCGGGCCTGGCCCTGGGGGAGGTGATGGCGCAAGGTCCGCAGGAGGTGCCAAGAACCCCCAGCGGCCGTTACCTGTTGATGGACCCCAACGGACGGGCGGTGACCAACCTGGATTTCCCGGGCCAGTTCCAGCTCATCTCCTTTGGCTACACGTATTGCCCAGACATCTGTCCCACCACCCTGGTCCAGCAGGCGGCCATCCTGCGGGCCCTGGGCGAGCGCGGCGGGGCGGTCCAGCCGATCTTCATCACCGTCGATCCGGATCGCGACACCCCCGAGGTCCTGCAACGCTACACGAGCTATTTCCATCCGCGCATCATCGGCCTCACGGGCACCCCCGAGCTGATCCAGCGTTCGGCAGAGAACTTTCGGGTGCGCTACGAACGGGTCCAGGATCCCGGTGCCCCGGCGGACGCCTACCACATGGACCACACGGCGGGGATGTACCTGCTGGGCCCCGACGGCGGTTACATCCGGCGCTTCGCCTACGAGACCCCCGCGGCCGAGATCGCCGAGCGGATGGCGGCGCTCGTGGACGAGGCTGGTCTCGCACCGGTGGCGCCGGTGCCCTGACACGCTCGTTCGTCCAGGGTCGGACCTAGAGTCCATCCGGGCACTGGAGATCGCTGCTTGGTTGTGCCGGCGCGGGGCCTTCACTCCACCAGCACGGTGCCCTCCTTGCTCACGAGGTCCATGGCGGGCCCGGTGAGCCCGCCGGATTGGACCCGGATATCCCCGGTGCCCACCCGCGCCTCGATGCGGTCCCATTGGCCGGCAACCACAGCGACCACGAGCCGGGTGTCGCGCTCGGTGAAGACCCCTCGATGGACGATGCGGTAGGTCAGGACGCCGTCCCGCACCTCGGACCCCCGGTCCACCCGGGCGCCGGGGAGCCCGAATCCCCGGGCCTGGAGGCGGACCAAGGCCCGCTCGGACCCGTCCATCCCGTAGACGACCAGGTCGGCATAATCGGCCTCGATGCGCAGCACTCGCGGACTTGGGTCGGGTGCCCCCTGGCGAATGACCTCCCTTTTGTTCTCGCTGACGGGGGTCGCGAGCAGCACGCCGAACAGCAGCAAGGACCCGCCGAGCGCGGCGGCAACGCCGAGCAGGAGCCGCTGCCTCGCGGACAAGGGGGGCGGCGCCGGCGCGATGGCCAGGGCCGACTGCCGTTGGGGGATGCGCAACACGCCGAAGTAGAGGATCAGGGCCACGGCGTAGGTGATAACGCCGGACCAAATGACGTCGGAGAGGAAGTGGTCCCCCGCGGCCATGCGCCCCACCCCAAGCAGCGTGCCCAGGGCGAGTGCCACGATCAGGGCCGCGAGGGCCAGACGGGGGCGGCTGGGCCGCCAGAGGAGGTAAAAGACCAGAAGCAGGTAGCCGACGGAGCTGTGGCCGCTGGGGAAGGATTTGCCGCCATCCTGAATCCCCAGGCGCAGAGGGGGCAGATAGTCCTTGGTGCCCCCAAGGGCCTCCACCTGATGGGGCCGCGGGCGGTCCCAGTGCTCCTTGAGGACGCCATTGATTAGTAGGCCGGGGCCGAGCATCCCGGTGAGGAGCAGCAGCGCCGCCGGCAGGCGCCAGGACCGCCAGCGGCTTGCGAAGGCCCCAGCCGCCAGGGCGATTAAAGCCCCCAGCATCAGGACCGCCGTCAGGACCGGTACCGCCCGATAGAAGAAGGACCAGAGTGGGAGCCCCGCCTCGCGCCAGGGGTCGTCCGTCTCGGGGTGATAGAAGTGGGCCGCGACGCGAAGGTCCAGGTCGCTCAGCCAGAAGGGCAGGGTGCCTAGGACGGCGATGACGATCAGCACGAGCGTCTGGGTCCGCCAAGCGGGGCGGTCCGGGGCCATGTGAACGCGCGGCGACGGCCGCTCTGGTTTGCGGTGAACCGTGGTCTCCATGGCGGCCAGGCTAGCGACCTAAGGTCGAAGGCACAGGGACAGATGCCGCACCGGTGTAACCTGGCAGTGGGATTCAGCCAAGGTGGCCACCCTCGAGGACC
>JBLMWY010000492.1:0-3337 GCA_050257475.1 Bdellovibrio bacteriovorus | reverse complement strand
AGGACGGCGCTGGCCGCGTCAGTCACGGAAGACCTCGTCCGCCCGCTTGCAGAAGGCGTCCACCAGGGAGTTGGCGATCTGGTGGAAGACCGCCCCGAAGGCCTTGTCGATCAACCGGCCGGAGAACTCGAAGTCCAGCTCCAGCTCCACCTTGCAGGCGTCCTCCCGCAGGGGCGTGAAGCGCCAGCCCCCGTGGAGCTTGCGGAAGGGGCCGTCGAGCAGCGCGATGTCCATGCGCGTATGACGCTCGAAGCGGTTGCAGGTGCTGAAGGTCTGATGGATCCCCAGGCGCGCCACCTCGATGCGACCGCAGATCTGCTCCGCGCTCTCGGAGATCACCTCGGTGCGGTGGCACCAGGGCAAAAACTCCGGATAGGACCCCAGGTCGTAGACGAGGTCGAACATACGCTGGGCCGAGTAGGGCACCAGGGCGGATTTCTTGACGACGGCCACGGTCAGCCCAGCCCCAGGGGACGCAGCAGGCCGAGCGCGTTGAGCAGCACCAGGGCCACGGCCACCGGCGACACATAGCGCACCAGGAAGCGCCACAGACGGTAGCCCACCCCGTCCCCCATGGCCAGCTCGTCCAGGGAGGCCCGACGCGGCAGTACCCAGCCGGCGAAGACCGCGATCAGGATGCCGCCCAGGGGCAGCAGGATGTTGGCGGTGAGGTAGTCGAAGAGATCCAGGACCCCCTTGCCGAACAGGGTATAGCCGGACCAGTGGTTGAGTGACAGGAGGCAGGCGATGCCGAGCAGCCACACCGCCGTCCCCGCCAGGACCGAGGCCCGAACCCGGCTGAAGCCCCGGTTCTCCACCAGCCAGGCCACCACCGGCTCCAAGAGCGAGATCGCCGAGGTCCAGGCGGCGAACACCAGCAGCAGGAAGAACAGGGCCCCGAAGAAGGCACCACCCGGCATCTCGCCAAAGGCGATGGGCAGGGTCACGAAGATGAGGCCCGGGCCGCTGCCAGGCTCCAGGCCGTGGGCGAAGACGATGGGAAAGATGGCGAGTCCCGCGAGCAGGGCCACAGCGGTATCCAGCAGGGCGATGATCACGGTGTTCTGCATGATGGAGGCATCGCCCTTGAGGTAGGATCCGTAGATCATGATGGCCCCCATGCCGAGGCTCAGGCTGAAGAAGGCCTGGCCCATGGCGCTCAGGATGGCCTCGCCGGCATGGTCGCCGAGCTTGCCGAAGTCCGGGGCGAACAGGTAGCGGGCCGCCGCACCCAGGTCCCCGGTCTGGGCCGCATAGCCCACCATCACCAGGAGCAGGATAAAGAGGGCCGGCATCATCCATTTCACCGCCCGCTCCAGCCCGCTCGCGACCCCCCGAGCCACCACCAGGATGGTGAGCACCATGAAGATGGTATGCCAGGCCAGGAGCCGCTCGCCGTCCCCGGTCAGCCCCCCGAACAGGGCCGCGGAGCCCGCCGCATCGATCCCGCTAAAGGCACCCCCGACGGAACGCACCACATAGGCCAGGGTCCATCCCGCGATCACGCTATAGAAGGACAGGATCAGGAACCCAGAGACGATGCCCATCCAACCCAAGAGAGACCATGCCCGGGGCTTTCCCTCCCGTTGCGCCAGGGTACGCATGGTGTTGATGGGGCTCTGGCGGCCGCGCCGTCCGATCAGGATCTCGGCCATCATGATCGGGATGCCGATTCCCGCCACACACAAGAGATAGACGAGGACGAAGGCCCCGCCGCCGTACTCGCCCAGGGTATAGGGGAAGCGCCAGATATTGCCCAGACCGACGGCAGAGCCCGCGGCGGCCAGGATGAATGCAAGCCGAGTCGACCACATGCCATGGATCGAGGTGGTCGCGGACATGGGAGCTCCCGGTAGTATTGGAGGGGACGGCGCCCAGGCGGCACCCTGGCGGTCGCGGGCGGCTTGGCGGCCGCAGCAACCAATGGTGCGCCATTGTCCGGGAATCGGCGGCGGGGCTCAAGGAAGGCTAGCCCGGTGAGGGGCCCATCGACCGGGTCTCCAGGCCCTCTGGTAGACTGGACCCAACGCCGGGGGCCGCTTGCCGCAGCACCTACGGAACCTGAGGAGACCGAGATGACCAGCCACCTGAGCCCCCGGCGCGCCACCCAGACCCTGTCGCTACTGCTCGCGCTCGCCGTCGCCAGCCCGCTGCTGCCTGCGGTCGACGCCCTGGAGGACCCTGAGGCACGACCGATCCCCGCCGAGGGGCCAACGATCGACTCGCCCGAGGCGGCCCTGGAGCAGTTCAATCGGGACTCGAAGAAGGCCTGGGATGAGGCCTCCGAGGTCTCCCGGAAGGCCTGGGAGTCGGCACGCGACGAATCCACCCGACTGTGGAATCAGGCGACGGACGAGGAGACCTGGCGCAAGGCCCAGGAGGACTCGGAGGCGCTCTGGCTCAAGGCCAAGCAGCAGTCCCAGTCCGCTTGGGACAAGGCGGCGGAGAGCTCCCAGCGGGCCTGGGAGTCCACCAAGGACTTAACCAAGCGGGGCTGGGACAAGGCGAAGTCGACGGTGACCGGCGCACCGGCGCAATAGGGGGCGCCATTAGCCACCCGAGCGCCCGCGCGGCCCGGCGCGCAATGCCGAACCGTGCGGGACGCGATAATGGATCTCCACCAGCGGCACCTCCCAGATGTTTGTGCGGCATTGCCCGCGGTATGCGGGATCCCCGTCCTCCAGGCGGCGGAGCATGGCCACAACGGTGATCGACTCGATCTGGGGCAGCCTGTGTGTCCAGTCGGGGGAGGCACGCTGGGAGAGCCGCGCCACGACGCGACCCGCCGCGTCGCAGAGCAGGACCCGCTGGCCCTCCGCCCGGGGCACGAGCCGGTCGCCGGTCTGCAGGGCCCCGAGTCGCGCATGGACCGGGTGGTCGGGCGGGAGGCGGCCGGCGAAGCCGAGGTCCAGGTCGGCGGGGGTGAGCAACCGGTAGCGGCGGGCCATGACCTCGGGCGGGGGCGCCGCGCATTCCGGCCGGAGGTGAAAGAGCCAGTCCCCATCGATCTCATCGCGCCAGGGCGCGGAATCGCCGCTCAGAAAGCCTAGGGTGAGGGTCTCGCAGGCGCGGGTCATGCCCACGTAGAGGAGACGGCGCTCGTCCTCGCCCCATTGATCGACCTTCCGGCCCCCGTCCGCGATCAGGACATGGGGAAACTCCAGACCCTTGGCCCCGTGGAGGGTCGCGAGCAGCACCCCACCCCCCAGGCTGCGCTCCCGGCGCTGCTCGGCCAGGGTCTCATAGGCGTGCTCCAGGATCTGGGCGGCTGGGACCGCGGCCGCGCCGGCCTCGTCGCCCCAGGCCCGGATCAAGTCGCCGACGAGGACATCCCAGG
>JBLMWY010000491.1:0-2795 GCA_050257475.1 Bdellovibrio bacteriovorus | reverse complement strand
CACCTGCCCTCCGGCTGGAACTGGGGCTACCGCTCCATGACCACGGTCAAGGGGCTCTTCACCGCCGCCGACGGCGTGGGCGCCTCCGGCCACAAGTTCTCCTCCGGCTCCCATGCCGAGGGGCGTCTGGCCATGAAGGCCATGATCAAGTTCGTCATGGACAACAAGGACTGGAAGCCTGAGCTTGACACCTCGGTGGATGAGCTGATCGAGGAGATCTACCGTCCGGTGCGCAACTTCCTGGAGCACAAGGACTACACCACCGCGATCGATGTCAATCCCCATTACATCACCCCGCGGATGCTGCAGTTCCGCCTGCAGAAGATCATGGACGAGTACGTGGCCGGCGTGGCGACCTACTACCGCACCAATGCCAAGATGATGGAGGTGGCCGAGGCCAAGCTGGAGATGCTCAAGGAGGATGCGCTCAAGATGCGCGCCAAGGACCTTCACGAGCTGCTGCGGGCCTGGGAGAACTACCACCGCATCCTGGCCGCCGAGGCCCACATGAAGCACATCCAGTTCCGCGAGGAGTCCCGCTACCCGGGCTTCTACTACCGGATGGACTTCAACAAGGTGGACGACGAGAACTGGAAGTGCTTCGTCAACTCCATCTACGACCGCAAGACCAAGACCTGGACCGTGTTCAAGCGCAAGCACGTGGACCTGGTCGACAAGGCAGTCTCCTACAAGTAAGTAGCGGACCCCGATCAAGGGACTGAAACGGAAGGCCCGGGCGCCGCGAGGCGCCCGGGCCTTTTGGTTTGGTGCTTAGTGTTGAAGCTCAGCTACGAGACCTGGCTCGGGCACGGTCCGCCGGGGCACGCCGTGAATAGGTCCTGGTTAGGCTCCACGGCGCCATCCCTGGCGCCGAGGGCCCCGTCAACCCGTACCCGAGCCAATCTGGTCTCAGGTCAAGGTGCCACTGTCCGCGGACAATATCTCCCGATGCCTAGAGACCCGCTGAGACGTGGGAGTTTGCGTACCTCGCCCTCATCTTTGGTCAAGCTGACGGAAAGCCTGTCCCTTCCAGACGTGTTTACATGCAACGGCGGCACGGGTCGCGGGCATGACCCACCCCCTCGCGACGGAACCAACATGACCGATACCAAGCTCGATATCCCCTTCAAGAGCCCGAACATACCGGCGGCGCTCACGGCCGACACCAAGATCCGCTTTCGCTGCTACAAGGGCATCTCCTGCTTCAACGCCTGCTGCAAGCAGGCGGACGTGACCCTGGCCCCCTATGACATCCTGCGGCTCAAGCGCCGCTTGGGGCTGACCTCCACGGAGTTCCTCAAGCAGTACACGGTCCCCTTCCAGATGGATCAGGACGGGCTGCCGGGGGTGAAGCTCAAGACCCAGGACAATGGCACCTGCCTCCAGCTCAACGGTGACGCGGGCTGCGGCGTCTACGAGGACCGGCCCACAGTGTGCCGCTACTACCCGGTCGCACTGCTCGCGCTGCGCGAGAAGGGGTCGTCCCAGGCGGAGGAGCGTTACTCCCTGGTGCGGGAGGACCACTGCAAGGGTCACGAGGAAGACCGAGAGATCAGCATCGCCGATTACCGCTCCGAGCAGGGCTGCGCCGAATACGACGAGCGCAACCGCGAATGGTATGAGCTGATCCTCAAGAAGAAGTCCGCCGGCCCGACCGTGGGCCGGCCGCCCCAAGCCAGCCTGCAGCTCTTCTTCATGGCCTCCTACGATCTGGATAGCTTCCGCCGCTTCGTCCTGAGCGAGGGCTTCCGTCGCACCTATGTGCTGCCCGACGGCTTCTACGCCGAGGTGGAGGGGGACGACGAGGCCCTGCTGGCCTTCGCTTATCAGTTTCTGCGACAGGTGCTCTTTGGCGAGCGCACCATCGAGGAGGTGGCCAACGCCTGGGAGCAGCGGGTGGAGAACCGTAAGGACGTCTGGGAGGCACGTAAGCAGGCGGAGATCGAGCGCCGCCTGGCGGAGGAGGACCAGAAGTACAAGGACGGCGGCGATGCCTACTGCGGCGACAACTGATCCCGGTCCCAGCGCCGTTCGCCAAGCGAGGTATCCATGACGGGACCAACCGACCTGAGAGAGCTCCTCGCCGAGCGCCTCGCCGCCATGGCAGACCTCCTGGAGCGGGTGCGCCAGGACCAGACCCTGCTTGCCGCCACGACCCTGGCCGCGGCCCAGACCGCCGCGGCCATCCAGGCCGGTGGGACCCTCTTCATCTGCGGGAACGGCGGTAGCGCGGGTGAGGCCACCCACCTCAGCGGCGAGCTGATCGGCCCCTTCCTCGACAAGCAGCGCCGGCCCTTGCCCGCCATCGCCCTGGGGTTCGACACCGCCGCCGCCACCGCGGTGGCCAACGACTTCTCTTTCGCCGAGGTCTTCGCCCGCCAGCTCGAGGCCTTGGCCAGGCCCGGGGACGTGCTCTGGGCGCTGTCCACCAGCGGGCGCTCCCCAAACGTGGCCATGGCCCTGGAGGTGGCGGCCGAGCGGGGTCTGATCCGGGTCCTGATCACCGGTGAGCGCGGACGGGAGCTCACCGATTGGGCGGACATCGTGCTGGCGGTGCCCAGCGGCGAGACGCCGCGCATCCAGGAGGTTCACCTGATGCTCGGCCACTTCCTGTGCGAGGCGGTGGAGGCGATCGCCGGCGGTGCGGGCCCTAGGTCCGACTGACCCGGTCCCCGGGATTCGGGGGCCCTCGTCAGCCGGGACCCGCGCCTACGTATAACCACGGACCTGAACCGCGGATATCCCGCATTGCCCTCCTCGGACGGTGCCGGTACCGTTTGGATCGTCGACCATTG
>JBLMWY010000490.1:0-4754 GCA_050257475.1 Bdellovibrio bacteriovorus | reverse complement strand
CAATGGGGTGGCTCAACAATCCTGCCTGCACAGTCCTAGGTCCTCCTCGCATCGGCCGATGCACTGGGCCACCGGGAGGTCCGGCGCCTCGAAATGCGGCTCATGGGCGCGGGCGCTGGTGTCCTGACACTGGGCCTTGCAGTCTGTGAAGACCCGCTCGCACTCGGCGAGACAGGCCTGCCTGGTCCCGAACGAGGCGGGATTGGCGAGGTCGGGGGTCGAAGGTGCCTCTTGGCCGAGGGCCAAGGGGGCGATCAAGAGGCCGATCAGCGGTAAGGTGGATCGCATCGGGGTTATCCTGCGGAATGGCAAGAAGATTCATCCGATCGGTGGAGTGGCCGCCACTGATCGACGCACGCCGGGACCCGACCTCATGAAAGGTCTGCCCGGCGTCGTCCAACCCTGAGCCACAGCAGGACGGCGAGGGCCGCTAGGCCCGCCAGGGTCGCGCCGGCCACCCAGGGGTTGATGCGCCGGATCAGGCCGACCACTTGATCCAGGTGCAGATCGAGGTAGTAGACCAGGAGCCCCCAGAAGCAGGCCCAGAGGGCCGCGCCAATCAGGTTGAAGAACAGGAAGCGTCTCCAGGGCATGCCGAGGATGCCGGCGGCGATACCGTGGAGCTGGCGGGGGCCATCGAAGAAGCGCGCGAAGACGATGACCCAGCCCCCATAGCGCCGAAAGCCGGCCTCCACCCGATCGAGGTGACGCGCCTCGATATGGAGCCGCGCGAGAAAGGGACGCCCACCCGCCCGCCCGATGAAGAATCCCAACATGGCCCCCAGCGAGGTGGCGAGGAAGGCCACCAGCAGGAGCCAGCCAATGCGTAGCCGCGAATCGGCGCTCGCCGAGGCCGCCGCGCCGGCCTCGAGGATGGTCTGTCCCGGGGCCGGAACACCGAAGCCCTCGACCCCCACCAGGACGAAGACGGCGCCATAGCCGTAGCGCTGCAGCCAGGGCTCGACCCGAGCCACGCCCTCTTCGACGTCCTTGAGCATCCGGTGGACCCGGGGGTGGCCCTCGGACCCAAGGGTCCGCGCTGGCGCGGTGGGCGGCGTCGGGTCCGCTGCGCTCGGGGCTGGGGAGGGCGCGAGCAGCACCAGGAAGGCGGCGAGCGGGAGTGTCCCGCGCGACAAGGTCCATGGGGCCTTCATCGGGTGGCCCTGAGGTTGATAGCCCTGTGATGGCCGTGTCCGGCCCGCTGCCTTGACCTACTGACGACCGGGCGGCCGGTCAAGGGCGGCGCGGCGCGCGCGTAGGTCGTTGAGCCGCGAGTGGGCGTTGATGATCTCGTTCGTGTAGTCCTGGTAGGTGGACTCCATCTTGGCGTTCATCTGCGCCACCCAGGCGTCCTGGTCCAGGCCCTCGGTGCCCGCGTCGCGCTGGGCCCTGAGTGCGGCGACGGCCGCGTCCCGCTCGGTCTCCAACTGGGAGAGCGCCTTCTCAGCGTTCAGTATCTCGGTGTCGAGGAGGTTGGTCTCGGCGGCCTGGTCGGCGGCCGCCTCCGCCGCCCGGGCCGCGGCGCCGGCCTCGGTCGCCTGGGCAGCGGATGGCTGATCGTACTGGAGGTTGATCTGCCGTTCCTGAGTGCCGCAGGGTTGGTCCGAGAAGATGACCTGACCTCCTTCCTTGCACTCATAGACGCGCTGCTGCACCTCTGCGGCAAGGGTGGGTGCCGCGACCAGGCTGAGAAAGGCGCCGAGCAGCGGGGGCGCCGAGAGCGGCCAGGGGATCGTCTTCGTCACGCTGGTGCGGGAGAGGTTCACCGCATGCTCCTGTTCATAGAGTGATTCAAGGGCTGGGCTCGACGCGGCTCCGGATCGGGTCGGCCCCTCGGGCCCGTTGCTGTCATAAACGACACGGTTGGCCGATCGGGCATCCCCCTGCGCACAACCGCGGCTACGCAGAGGGTCCGTGGAAGCCCTGCCCTAGTTGGAGCCGGCGCGGCCCGAAGTGGGCGCGGGTTGGGCGGATGCGTCCGGAGTACCGGATGCGCCCTCCGACTTGGTGTCATCCCCCTCCATCTTCTCGACCACGGCCTTCTCCTCCTGCTCCTGGGTCGGGGATTGCGACGTCGCAAACGCGGCGGCCTCGAGCTCCTTCTCGGCGGTGGTCTCCGCGGCGATGGCGCCGACAGTAAGGGTCAACGACAAAAAGGGGGCGGCGAGGATCAGACGTATGGCATTCATGGAGTTTTACCTCGGCAATGGTGTCAGGGCACGGGGCGGATTCGCCCGGTGCGCTCAATCATGGCACAAAAGCAGGCCATCGGAATTCGCCGTCGGGAATGAACCGCCATACTGACCCGCACGGCCACCGCACGGCTTTCTTGGGTGGACTCGGCATGTCACACTCGGCCCGTTCCCCGCTGAGCGGCGAGGCGTCTCGATGAGAGAAGACCCCGAGGCAACTGCCACCGGACTGCGATGGTTGATGGGGTATGCCGGGCGCCACCTGTGGGGGAGGGACGGCAGGTGAGTCCGGTCCCTGGCGCCCCACACAGGTCCAACCCACCCCGGCCCCCTCGGCGAGGACTCCTCATCGGCCTTCTGATCGGTGCCACCCTTGCGGCCACGGCGCCCCGCGTCTGGGCGGGGACTGGCGTTGCTGGCGGGGTTTCCGTCGACGACACGGCTGAGCACACCGCGCCAGTGCTGGCCGCGCCGATCCCGCTCGACCAAATCGCCCCGCGGGCCACGGATACGGCCCGCCTTCTGCGAAGCGCGTTGGCCAACCTGGCGCCGGGCGCCGAGATCGAGCGCATCGAGCGGTCCCTGCCCGCGATCAGCGCGGAGCTGGACCAGACTATGGGCAACACCCTGAGCCTGCTCCGGGAGCGTCCATCCCTCGAGATCCTCCAGGCCCAGGAGGAGCACTGGGCGCAGCGCCAGCGCGCGCTTGAGGGCTGGCTCGATGCCCTGACGACCCGTGCCACCCGGCTGCAGGGGGATCTGGATCTTCTGGACCAGCAGCGGGCCCTGTGGACAGAGACCCAGACCGCGGTCCGGGCCCAGGAGACCCCCGCGGCGCTGGTGCAGCAGGTGGAGGCCGTCCTCGCCGCTATCGATGGGGCCCTGCCGCGGACTCGGCTCGCACGGGACCACACCCTGGACCTTCAGGCCCGGGTCGCGGAGCAAGTGGGCCACTGTGAGCGGGTGCGCTCCCGCATCGGACAGCTCCAACAGGCCGTGGTGGGCGGGATTCTGGCGCGGGACGGCGTTCCGATCTGGAGCCCGGCACTCTGGGATCAGGCCGGCGGCGCGGTCGTGTCCCGTCTCTCCCAGATCGGCGGGGCCTTCTGGGGCGACGCGCGCCTCTACCTCTCGGATCCGGCCAAGCACATGCCGATCCATCTGGGGGTCTTCCTCCTGGCCCTGGCGAGTCTGCTGGCGGCCCGTGGGCGGGTGGAGGACTGGGCGGCACAAGGCCAGGACGTCTCGCGGCTGGTGCCGGTCTTCAATCGTCCCGTCGCCGCGGCCCTGCTGTTTGCCCTCGCCCTGGCCACCGGCTTCAACTCGCCCGCCCCCCAGACGGTCAAGGAGCTCTTCGGCGCCCTCGCCCTGCTTCCGATGATCCTCCTGGCGCGCCCCGTGCTTAGACCGGCCTTCCGCCCCGCGCTCTACGTCTTGGGGTTCCTGTTTGCCCTGGATGCGATCCGGCGCGCCTTCGGCGGCATCCCGCCCCTGGTGGGTCAATCCATCATCCTGGCGCAGGCGGTGGCCGGGGCCGCGGTGCTGGTGCCCCTGATGCTCGCCAAGCGGGGGGCGGATCTCGGTCGAGGCACCTTCCGGCGCCTGGTCACCGGCCTGGCCCTTGGGGTGCTCGCGGTCGGATTCGGCGCAAGCCTCTTGGGCTACCTGGGTCTAGCCCGCCTCAGCGCACCGGCGGTCTTGGTCGCGGCGGCCGATGCCCTGTGGCTCTTTGCCGTGGTGGAGGTGGGGATGGCGGTGACGGCGTTCGCCCTTCGGGTCTGGCCGCTGCGGCGCCTCCATATGGTCGAGCATCACCGCGGGCCGCTGGAGCGGCGGATCTACCGCCTGTTCCTTGCCCTTGCGGTCCTCGCCTGGACCTGGCGCTATCTGAGCTACCTCGGTCTCTGGGAGCCGATGCTCGGCTACGCGGGAGGTCTGCTCGCAACGCGCCTCCAGATGGGCTCCTTCGGCACCTCCGTGGCGGACATTCTGGCCTTCGTAGCGACGCTGGTGGTCGCCTTCGCGCTGTCCTCCCTGCTGCGCTTCGTGCTGGAGGAGGAGGTCTATCCACGGGCCGGCGTCCCCAGCGGCACGGCCTACGCGGCCTCCAGCGTCATCCACTACGCCATCGTGGCCCTGGCCTTCTTCCTCGCCCTGGGGGTCCTGGGGGTGAGCCTGACCCAGGTGACGGTGCTCGCCGGCGCCCTTGGGGTCGGACTCGGCTTCGGTCTGCAGGGCATCGTGCACAACTTCGTCTCGGGGCTCATCCTGCTCTTCGAGCGGCCGATCCACGTGGGCGACGCGGTGCAGGTGGGCTCGCTCCAGGGCTGGGTAAGGCGCATCGGCATCCGCGCCAGCGTAATCCGCACGGTGCAGGGGGCGGAGATCATAGTCCCCAACTCCCAGCTCACCTCCGAGCAGGTCACCAACTGGACCCTGAGCGATCAGCAGCGGCGGATCGATCTGCCCGTGGGTCTGAGCTATGGCGCCGCCCCAAGCCGGGTTATCGAGCTGCTGGAAGGGGTTGCCTGCACCCACCCGCGGGTCCTGAAGCACCCGCCC
>JBLMWY010000489.1:0-4534 GCA_050257475.1 Bdellovibrio bacteriovorus | reverse complement strand
TTGCCGATCAAGGTCGGGGCGGAGCCCTTCACCCGGGCGAGCAAGGCGAAGGGCGGCAGGGCCCAGGCGCGCAGCAGTGGCCGCGCCAGGGCGAGCCATGGTGGTGGGCGAAGTAGCCCGTCGGGATCCGCCTCATACTGGGCGTCCGCCCAGCCGGACCATCTCACCACCTCGACGGCGTACCGCTCACCCGCCCGGACCCGAATCCCCGTGGCGAAATCGTGGTCGCGAGTCTCGAAGACCAGCCGGCGGGCATCCCCCACCTCCAGTCGAAGGGGCTCCGCCAGCTCGGCCCTGCAAAGTCCACGAAAGCACCAGGCCGCGTGGAGCCACCGACCGAGCCGAAGGGGCAGCCACAGGACCAGGGCCAGCAGGCGCACCAAGACGCCGCGCAACAGGTCCGCGAGCAGACTGGCTCCGTTGGAGCGGCGAATGCTTGCCGCCAAGGCCAGCAGACCAGATCGGTTGGCCGCCCGGATGACGGTCGCTCCGGTTGGCCGGTGCGCCGGATAGACCATGGCCCAACCCGCGTTCCCGAGCCGTGACTGCCAGGTCCTCAGCCGCTGTCTGAGCGCAAGCGCCAGGACCAGGACAACCAGAGGGATCCATCGGGACCAGGGGGAGGCAAGGGCCTCCGCCAGCCAGCCAGGGAGCCAGGCGCTACGGAGCCCGATGACCTGACCCAGGTCATACAACAGTCCCCACCCCTCCCGCAGGAGCAGGGCGGTGACCCCTAGGGCAACCACCAGATAGATCATCCGCCGCATCCAGGCGATGGACCAGCAATGCTCCATCGCCTGGCGCCAGCGCATGGCGGCATCGGGCGCCGCGGCCGAGCCCAGGACCTTGCTCACCTGGGGGCAGTGCTCCGTGAGGTTGAATGGGGCGTACTGATCGGTGACCTGGGCGATACGTTCCATGGCGCTGTCATGCACCACCAGGTCCACCGGCGTGTAGCCACGCCGGATCGCCTCCGTGTCCCGGGGGGCATAGCGGTAGACGGCGCCCAGGCCACTGCGCGAGTCGTACAGACGCCCGTGCACATTGGCGCCATTGGCGATGGCCGCCAGTGCCGGGCCCTGAAGTCGTAACCCCGGCCCCGGGCCGAGACCCAGGCTGCGCTCGAAGGCGGCGACCCGATCGATCATCCAGCTCAGGCTTACCTGGGCCAACTGGGGCTTGGGATAGCCGCCGCCGACATTGGCGTGCACACCCGCGAACCACACCTGCTCGATGCGTCCGGGGCTGGGCTCGATCCGCTCGTCCCAGAGGAGCGGATGGAAGGTCCGGCGCGCATCGTCCAGCGCGACCGCGTGGCAGCCGTGGGCCACCAAGCCGCTCAGCACGCGATCGCGGAAGCTGTAGCGCAGGACCTGATCGAGCGCCTCCCGCAGCTCGTCGAAGGGGACACCCATGGCATCCACCGTGTCCCAGACACCGACAAAATGGATGGGGACTCGTCCGGGCTCATTCGAGCCAGTCTCCTGCCGGGAATGGCGCTGTCGGAAGCGATCGGTAAACTGGGGCTCGAAGCGGCTGCAGCGCAAGGCACAGTAGGCGGCGCGCACGCGGCGATCGAGCTGGGCCTCCGAATCGATCTGGGAGAGATCGAGAATCCCGCAACGGGTGATGAGGCCGGCGAGCAAGCGCACGGTGAAGGCACCGCGGCTGAAGCCGAACAGATAGATTCGGTCTCCCGGCTCCCAGTGACGGACCAGATAGGTATAGAGCTCGCGGACGTTGCGGCTCAGACCCCATCCGAATGCGCCAGCCAACCCGCGGATCAGCTTCAGTTCCTGGGAGCCGACGCCGTCGTCGTAGCAGCAGAGCTGGCGGTCATCCTGGACCAATGCCCGGTAAAGGCCCCAGATGTTGGATTCATAGCCGACACCGCCGTGCTGGCCGGTGCCGTCTGACAACAGGACGATGTTCTTGGACAGCGCGCGCCTCCTCCCGTGGGTGGCGATCTGGACCCCCGTCGGTCAGCCGGCCCTAGGGTACGCCACACGCCGACTAGAGGGAGAACATGGACTCCAGGTCGTGCCGCGAGTAGGCCTTGAACGCGAGCATGGTGGTGGTCTTCTCGATGCCCGGCACGGCGACCAGGCGCTCGGTCACCAGGGCCGCCAGGTCCTCGTTGGTGGCGACCCGCACGATGGCCACCAGGTCGAATTCGCCGGTGACCGAATAGACCTCCGAGATTCCCGCCATCTCGGCGAGGGTCTCCGCCACCGCGTTGACTTGGGTCCGCGCCACGTTCAGCAGTACGATTGCCGTGATCATCTGATTCGCCCCCACTCCTCGTTACCCGTGTTTGCCGATCCCCGCGCGGGATGGCAGCGACCCTCGGAAGGGTACCCCTGGTCCCCAGGACGAGCAAAGACCCGAACGGGCCGGCCCCGAGCCCGCCGAGCAGGTCGTGGACACACCACCGAAAAGGGACCTCCCCTTGAGCACGGGACCCGACACCCGCCCAGATCCACTCCCGGCCTTGCCGCCTGCCCTGCCCGCCCTGGCCCATGACGCCCTGGGCAGGCGCCGCATCGACTACCGGGCGGTGGTGGCCCTGGCGGCGCCGCTCTTCGTGAACGCCGGGGTCCAGGCGGTGCTGAACCTCACCGACACTTGGTTCCTGGGGCGGATCTCGCCGGACGCCATCGCGGCGGTGGGGGCCATCTACTGGTTCGTGATCCTGTTCGTGCTGGTGCTGGGCGGGGTGGGCATCGCGGTGCAGACCCTGGTGGCCCAGGCCTATGGGGCGGGCAACCGCTACGGGGCCTCGGAGGTGGCCTGGGGCGGGCTTTGGGTCACGGTGCTGATGACGCCCCTGTTCCTGCTGGCTGGACTCTCCGGGGGCTGGCTGCTCAGCCCCTTTGAGCTGGATCCCAACGTCGAGTCCCTGGCGCTGGCCTATTGGTTTCCGCGCATGTCCGGGGCGGTCGCCGGGGTCGGGCTCTGGGTCATCACCAGCTTCTTCAACGGGATCGGCAGCACCCGGGTCACTCTGGGCCTCAACCTGTGTGTGGCCCTCTTAAACGCCTGGCTCAACCAGGTCATCGCCTTCGACCTGGGGTTCGGCATGGCGGGGATCGCCTGGGCGACCACGGCCTCCCAGGCCCTGGTGCTCGTCCTGGCGCTCGCGCTCTTCCTGTCCCGGCCTATCCGCCGGGACTTCGGCAGCCACCACTACTGGCGCCCTCGGGGTGTCAGCATGGGTCGGGTGCTGGCGCTCGGCATGCCGGCCGGGGCCACCGCCGCCGCGGACCTGGGTGGGACCGCGCTCTTCCAGCTCATGCAGGTCGACCTCGGAACCGTCCCGGGCGCCGCCACCCAGATCGTCATGATGCTGACCTCCATGGCCTACATGCCGGCCATCGGCATCGCGAGCGCCGGGACCACCCTCGTGGGCCAGGCGATCGGCGCCGGGGACCGGGACTGGGCCTATGCACTCGGTAATGCCGTCATCCGGCTCGTGGTGGCCTACATGGGACTGCTCAGCCTGGTCTTGGCCCTGGGGGGGCCCTGGCTGATTCCGCTGTTCGTCAGCACCGGCGACCCCCAGGCCGCCGCCGTGGTGCAGACCGGGGCCCTGATCATCTGGATCGCCTCGGCCTACCAGGTCTTCGACGGAGTCCACTTCGGGGCGGGCTTCGCCCTGCGCGGCGCCGGCGACGTGCGCATCCCGGCCCTGATGGTCAACGCCCTGGCCTGGCTGGGCTTCGTCCCCTTGAGCCACATGCTGAGCTTCGCCCCCGGGGAGGGCTGGGTGGACTTCCTGCCCCAGCTCGGGCTCGGCACCCTCGGTGGCTGGGCCGCGCTTCTGATCTATGCGGGGGCCCTCGGCGCACTCATTTGGCTACGCTGGCGCTCCGGGGCCTGGCGGCGCATCGCGCTTCAATGAAGGCGCGACCGTTCACGGCGTTGGACCACCTGGCCCCCGCCCCCAGCTTGATCGAAAGACCATCGCAGACCGAGCAAGGCCCATGTCCACCGCCAGTCCACCTCATCGCCGCACCGGGGCCGGCGCCCTATTGCTGGCCCTCCTCCTGAGCCCCATTGGGATCACCGCCATGGCCATCGAAGAGCCCACCTACCAGGTCCTGGAGATCTTCCCCGAGTTCGAGCTGCGCCGCTACGGCCCGACCCTGGTGGCGGAGACGGAGGTCAGCGGCGACTTCGAGGGGGCCGGGAACCAGGCCTTTCGACGTCTCGCCGACTTCATCTTCGGCAACAATGTTGCGGGCGAGAAGATCGAGATGACGGCCCCCGTGACCCAAAGACCTGCAGCGGACCTCCTTGGATCCCAGACCATCACACCCGAGCCCCGGGGCGACTATCGGCTGAGCTTCGTGATGCCGGCGCGCTTCAGCGCCGAGACCCTCCCGGCGCCGAAGGATCCAGGGATCCGCATCCTCCGCGAGCCGTCACGGACCCTGGCCGCCCGGCGCTACTCCGGGCGCTGGAGCTGGGAGAACTATCGCGACAATGAGGTCGTGCTCCTCAAGGCGGTGCGGGCCGCCGGGCTGACCCCGGT
>JBLMWY010000488.1:0-3329 GCA_050257475.1 Bdellovibrio bacteriovorus | reverse complement strand
GAGGAACCGGGGATCAGCCCCCAACCGACATTTGAGGGACCCCGGGTAGGACCTGGACCGATTGCCAAGGCCGCTCCACCCCGGATTTCCACTCCCTTCGCACCGAGGTCTTCGGCTGGACCGGCAAGCCTCGCGACTCGCAGCTCGCAACTGACCGGCTCATCGAGCCGTTGGTGGGCGGCGATGGGCCGGGCCAGCCGGGCTCTGATACCGAGCGCCCCGGCGCGGCCTCAGCGGAGAAGTCCTGCCTAGCGGCTCTCCCACGCCTGCCCGGAGCCGGCGGCGTTTGAGCCCCCTCAGCCGAAGCGCTCCCGCAGGGCCTTCAGGGCCCCGGCCCGGGTCAGCACCACCACCTCGTCAGCGGTCTTGAGGCGGGTGTCCGGCTCGGCGAACAGAAACTCTTCCCCGTTGCGGTAGACGCAGATGGCGCGGGCGCCGCTGGGCAGGCCAAGGTGGGTGAGGGGGCCCGCCTGCCCCTCCTGGACCCGGAAGGAGAAGATCCGGGCCTCGCCGCGCAGGATGTCGGAGATCTCGATGATGTTCTGGCCCTCGGCCATGTCCGCTAGGTAGCGGCCGACGGTGTGCATGGGCACCAGTGATTCGGCAAGCCCGAGCTCCCCGCAGATGTGCTCGAGCTCCGGGTCCTCGATCTTGGTGACCACCCGCGCGAAGCCCAGGGAGCGGGCCACCAGGCTCGCGATGATGTTGGCCTGATCGTCGTGGGTCAGGCAGAAGAGCAGGTCCGTGGCCTCCGGGTTCGCCTCCCGCAGGATGGCCGGGCGGGTCCCGTCGCCCTGGATGAAGCCCACCTCCAGCTCCTCCCGCAGGGCATCGATCTGGGCGCGGTCGCGCTCGATCAGGACCACCTCGTGACCGCGCTGCGCGAGCATGCGCCCGGTGAGCACCGCCAGGGTCCCGCTGCCGATGAAGACGAAGCGCATGGAGCCACTCCCGATCAGCTTCTCTTGAGCCAGGTGCCAGGATACAGGAGCACCAAGAGGGAGAGGATCTCCACGCGACCCAGCAGCATGTCGAGGCTGAGCAGCAGCTTGAGCCCGGGCTCCAGCCCCGGGCCGGTGATCCCGACCGAGAGGCCGACGGTCCCTACCGCGGAGCAGATCTCGAAGAGGGCGTCCAGTGGACCGTAGCCGGCGGCCAGGAAGGGCAGCCAGGAGAGCAGGATCACCAGGGGGTAGAGGAGCAGCAGGAGGAGGGCGTGCTCGATCTGGGGCGGCTCTAGAGTCCGGCCGCCGAGCTCCGGTTGGATGACGCCGTGGCGGGGGATCTGGACCCGCAGGATGGCGATCTGGATGACCCGGATCAGGACCAGCAGCCGCAGGAGCTTCACGCCCCCGGCGGTGGAGCCCACCCCGCCGCCGGTCACCATGGACAGGATCATCACGAGCTTGGCCGCCGGGTCCACCCCTGAGAGGTCCATGGTGGAGAACCCGGTGGTGGTCTGGGCGAACACCGCCTGGGCCAGGGCATCCGCCGGGGACAGTTGGCCGAGCCACCACAGGAGCAGGGTCGCCAACAGCAGGGCCACGACCAGGGTGCGCAGCTCGGGGTCCAACCACAGCTGGCCCGCACCCCGCGCGTAGGCCCGATAGAAGAGGGTCAGGGGAAGGGCGCCCAGGCTGGCGACGGCCCCCAGGGCGATCTGAGCCCAGGGGTTGAGCCTGGCCAGGCTGTCGGCGAAGCTGGAGAAACCGCCCGTGGAGATGGCCGCGAGGGTGTGTATCAGGGCCTGGAACAGGGGCAGCCCCGCCGCCCAGACCAGGGCGAGCCCCGCGGCGGTCAGCAGGGAGTAGACGGCGAGCACGCGCCGGGCGTGGATCCGGACGCTCTGGTCCAGGCTCTCCTCGTCGCCCGACGCGTCGGAGAGTCGACGCTGGTCCGCCGGCCGGGCGGCGGCCAGCGCCAGGGACAGGACAAGGATCCCGAGCCCCCCGAACCACTGCATCCAGGCCCGGGTGAAGAGGAAGGCGTCGGTCTTTGCTTCCGGATTCGCCACCATGCTCAGGCCCGTGGTGGTGACCCCGGAGACGGACTCGAACCAGGCGTCCAGGGGCGGGAGCCCGGCGGCGGTGAGCGGAAAGGTCATCACGGCCGCGGCGATGACGAAGGCGAGCGCGGACACCACCAGGGCCTCGTTGGCCTGGATCGGGTGCGGTGGCGCCGGGATCAGGGAGCAGAGGCCCAGCGCCAAGGAGGGCAGGAGGGCGGCGAGCAGCAGCCGGTGGGCGAGGGGCCAGTCGCCGCTGCCGTACGCGAGCAGGGTGGGCACGGCGACCAGCACGGCAAGGACCAGGGCGATCTGGCCCAGATGGCGGCAGATCACCGCCGGTCTGGCCGGCTGGAGGAGGGGCCGGAGCTTGTCCCCCAGGCTCACGGACGCGCCGACCCGAGGGCCGGGTCCGTCGTGGTCCCGGAGCCGGCGGTGGGGTCGTCCGACGCCGGCCCCGCGCGCTCCGTGAGGTTGAGGAGCATGAGCTCGATCTCTTCGGTGATCTCCTCCTGGCGCACCAGGTTGCGGTGCTGCTCGAGCTCCCTGACGCGGCCGTCGATGCGCTCCAGGGCCCCCTCCAGGTGACGGACGCGCTGTTGGTGCTCCGCCATCAGGGAGCTGTAGAGGAGGGCATGCAGGGCGGCGAACAGGTAGTGCTTGATGAGCGCGGCGAGAAAGGCCGCCGGGGCCAGGTTCAGGCCTGGCGGGCATGCATAACGGGGCGCCTCGATCTCGGCGGTGCCTTGGAAGGGCGGGAGCAGGGAGACCTCCCGGACCGTCTGGGTCTGGGCATCCCAGTGGATGACGCCGACCGCGCCTGCCCCCCGGTCCTCGAGGATCCGTCCCAGCGTCTGGACCAGCCGGTTCAGGACGGTCGGGACCTCCTCGGCGGCCGAAGCCCCTTGGATCGATGCGACCAGCCGCGGATGGCCCTCCAGGGCGGCCGCGAGCCGGGTCCCGACCGTGACGATGGGGGACGCACTCGGATCCGCGTGGGCGGACTCGGGTTCCAGCGCCTCCAGCACCGCCCCATTGAAGTCGCCACAGAAGCCCCGCTCGGCCCCGATCACCACGTGGAGGGTCCGGGTGCCCGCGGGGGAGCGCGGCCCCTGGGGGTAGTGGTCCAGGAAGTCCCGTGCGGCGGCCTCGATGCCCGCCACCACGCGGCCTTGGCTTTCGATGCAGCGCCCAAGCTTGCGGGTCTCCATGTAGGACAGGTTCTTCATGGAGGCCATGATCTTGCCGATGTCCCGCAAGGACGCGAGCCGGCTGTCGAGCTCACGCCGGCGGCTCATTGGCGTCTCCCTCCGGGGTCTCGAGC
>JBLMWY010000487.1:0-4863 GCA_050257475.1 Bdellovibrio bacteriovorus | reverse complement strand
GCCCTGCGCGACATGATCCCCAACCACCTGCTGGTGCTGCTCGGGTTCCTGGCCATGGAGCCACCCAACTCCTTCGGGGCCTCGGCGGTGCGGGACGAGGTCAACAAGGTGCTGGACGCGGTCCACCCGCTGACCCCCGAGGAGGTGCTGACCAACGCCGTGCGCGGCCAGTACGCAGAAGGGGTCATGCCTAATGGGGAGAAGGTCCCGGCCTACCGGTCTTCCCCCGGCGTTGCCCCCGACTCACGCACCGAGACCTACGCGGCGCTCAAGCTCAGCCTGGACAACTGGCGCTGGGCCGGGGTGCCCTTTTATCTGCGCACCGGCAAGCGCCTGCCCGCCCAGTACACGGAGGTGGCCATCCAGTTCAAGAAGGCCCCCAAGAACATGTTCAAGGACACGGATGTGGAGCAGATGAACCCGGACATGATGGTCCTGCGCATCCAGCCCGACGAGGGCATACAGCTCGGCTTCAGCGCCAAGATCCCCGGTCCCCAGATGCGGATCGGCACCGTGAACATGGACTTCTGCTACGCCGACTACTTCGGCAACGCCCCCGCCACCGGTTACGAGACCCTGATCTACGACTGCATGCACGGGGACGCAACCCTGTTCAAGCATGCCGACACGGTGGAGAAGGGCTGGGAGATCGTCCAATCGGTCATGGACGTCTGGCACGCCCTGCCGGCCCGGGACTTCCCCAACTACGCGGCCGGCACCTGGGGACCCAAGGCGGCCGGGGACCTGCTGAGGAACGACGGGCGCCTGTGGCGGCGCATCGCAACCTCGTGATGACGCCCGGTCTGCCCGGGCGACTGGATGCGGACAGTGGTATCCAGGCCAGGCACCCCGTCGCCGCTCGGCGTTGAGGCCGGGGATGGCCCTCGCCGCGACCTTGGGGTGCGTCAGCTTACATGACCTCCCCGAGGTAGGAGCCCATCTGCATGTCGGCGACATAGATGTGCTCGGTCAGCCAGTGCTCCAAGAACTCGATGTCCTCACCCGTCAGGGGACCACTTCCTTGTAGGAACTTCTGCTGCAACGCCCTGGCGCTCGCGATGAGCTGCTCATGCTCCGTCTTGTGCTCCGCGAGCCCCTGGTAGCCATACTTCAGCATCAAGCGCTCCTCGTGCCTGAAGTGCCAGACGGTCAGGCTGATCAGCTCTTCGAGCACCGCCTCGATATAGTTTCTGGCGTCACCTTGCTCGACGGAGTGGCTCAGGATGTTGAAGACATCGACGAGCCGGCGGTGATCCTCATCGATCTCCTTGACGTGGACGCTGAGGCCGCTGTCCCAAACCAGATCTTTCACGGGCGTTCTCCTGGTGATGTTGCCCCACAGCGACGAGGGGGAAGGTCGGCCGTAACGGACGCTGTAAGGGCCTGATCCTAGGCCCAGTCCATCGGGGCCGCAAGACGCGGCTGTGACGGCAGGCCCCGTCGCCCTCGGCGTGCCTCTCCGCCGAGACCCCTCGGGTCCGCTCCGCCGAGGCCCGGCGTTCCAAGCCCGACTTGTCTCAGCGCGACCATTGGCGGAGCATGGGAAGAACCTTCAGATCGAAAAACCGGACGTTGAGGAGGACAGCATGCACGCCAACCAACCTCTAACCCCAGAGGCGTTCAGCCGTCGCCGATTCCTGCTCGGCGCGGCCGGGCTGGCCCTGGCCACTGGCCTCGGCGGGCTCTCGTCCCGGTCATGGGCCCAAGACCCGCCCGCCGGCCCCTTCGCTCTGATGAGGCTGCCCTACCCGGACAACGGCCTCGACCCCGTAATCTCCGCCAACACCATCGGCTTCCATTACGGCAAGCACCACAAGGGCTACGTCGACAACCTCAACAAGCTGGTCGCCGGCACGGAGCTCGCGGACCTGCCCTTGGACCAGGTCGTTACAGCGACGGCGGGTAATCCCGACCAGACGGCGGTGTTCAACAACGCCGCCCAGGTCTGGAACCACGACTTCTACTGGTCAAGCCTCAGGCCCGGCGGCGGCGGGGAGCCCCCCGCCGAGTTGGCGGCCCGCATGGAGGCCGCCTTCGGCAGCGTCGCCGCCTGCAAGGAGGAGCTGAAGAAGGCCGCCCTCGGCCAATTTGGCAGCGGCTGGGCCTGGTTGGCCCTGGACCGGGACAAGCTGGTGGTCACCAAGACCGGCAATGCCGACAACCCCTTGACCAAGGGGCTCAAGCCCCTGGTGACCATCGACGTGTGGGAGCATGCCTACTATCTCGACTACCAGAACCGGCGCGCCGATTATGTCCAGGCGGTCCTGGACAGGCTGATCAACTGGGGTTTCGCCGCGGAGAACCTCGCCTAGGAAAGGGTTGATCGAGCCCGCTTCTCGTGCGGGTCAAGGATGGCCCGCCTAGCGACACGCCCACAGGGTCATGCACGTCTTGTACAAGCTCATCGTCTGCGACCTCGACGGCACCCTCCTGACCCCGGAGCATCGGCTGGGCGACTACACCCGATCGGTGCTGGCCCGGCTGCGGGATCGCGGGCTGGAGCTGATGCTGGCCTCGGGCCGCCACTTTCAGGACGTCCGCACCCTCTCGGACCAGCTCGGGGGCAACGGCTGCCTGATCTCCTCCAACGGGGCGGCGGTCCACGACCGCCAGTCCCGTCTGGTGCAGCGCACCGTGATCGACCCCGAATGCGTGGGCTTCCTGATCGGAGATCCCGCCTTCTCGCGGGTCCACATCAACGTCTACCGCAGCGAGGACTGGCTGGTGGAGCGACCGGAGCCCTATCTGCTCCAGTATCACCAAGACTCCGGATTCGCCTACCGGATCACCGACCTCGCCGAGCTGGAGCCTGACGACGTCCTGAAGGTCTTTTTCTATGGGGAGCCATCGGAGCTTAGGGTCCTGGAGGGCCTGATCCTGGAACGTTACGGGGACCGTCTGTCCACCACCTTCTCGCTCCCGGTCACCTTGGAGGTCATGGCCCAGGGCGTCTCCAAGGGGACGGCCCTCGCCCGGGTGGCCGAGGGTCTGGGCATCGCCCTCGCGGAGGTCATCGCCTTCGGAGACGGCATGAACGATCGCGAGATGCTCGATCGGGCGGGCAAGGGCGTTCTCATGGCCAACGCCGACCCGCGGCTGCGCGAGGCCCTGCCTGATCTTGAGCAGATCGGCAGCAATCGGGAGGAGTCGGTGGCCCGCTACCTGGAGGTCCGGCTCCTCCAGGGCTGATCCCGGAGCGGCGGGGGCCCCGCGATCACGGCGCGCCCCGGTTCTGCACCGCCCACACCGCCGCCTCCAGCCGGGTCTTGAGGCGCAGCTTCTTCAGGATGTGCTTGACGTGGACCTTCACGGTGCCCACCGTCAGGTCCAGATCGCGCGCGATCAGCTTGTTGCTGTAGCCGCGCTCCAGGAGGCCCAGGATCTCCTCCTCCCGCGGGGTCAGACCCGCCTCACTGAGGCGCGCCGGGCGCGGCTCCTCGCGCAGGGCCCGGGCGATCAGGTCCACCAGCCGATCACTCAGGACCAGCCGACCCTGGGTGCACCGCTCGAGCCCGCCGAGAATCTCCTCCGGCTCCATGTCCTTGAGCAGGTAGCCGTCCGCGCCGGCGCGTAGGGCCGCCACCACGTCCTCCTCGCTGTCGGACACGGTGAGCATGACCACCCGTACATCGGAGTCCAGCTCGCGCAGCCGCTTCAGGGTCTCGATGCCGTCGAGACCCTTCATGTTGAGGTCCAGGAGGATGAGGTCCGGATGGGTGATCTCCACCACATGCAGTCCGTGCTCCCCGTCCGCCGCCTCCCCCACCAGCCTCAGGCTCGGGGTCATGGCGATCAGGTCGGCCACCCCCTTGCGGAACAGGGGGTGATCATCGATCACCACCACGCGGGTCAGATCCTCCCCCGCGGTGCCGCTCAAGTCCTGAAGGCTCGGCATCTGGATTTCCCTCCTCAACTGACCGGCTCGACCGGGGCCAGGGCCGGGCTATCGGCGCGCACGGACTCGGCCTCGCTCGCGGAGCGATGGCGAAAGCGCAACCGAATCCGGGTGCCGCCCGCCGCCGGGGCCTCCACCTCCAGGCTCCCCCCCAGGGTCAGGGCCCGCTCGCCCATGATGGTGTGGCCGTAATGGCGACCCGGCTCGAGCCCCTTCCGCATCCCCCGGCCGTCATCGGCGACCTCCACCTCCACCGCCTCCCCGCGCACATGCAGCCTGACCCAGGCGTGGCGGGCATCCGCATGGCGCACCACGTTGGACAGGGCCTCGCGCACGATCTGCAGGACATGGATCTCCTCATTGGGGGTGAGCAAGACAGCCGGGAGCTGGTTGTCGAGCTCGAGCGCGGTGGTGCCGCGCCCGCGAAACTCTCGGACGGTCGCCTCCAGGGCGCTGCTGAGCCCCCGGTCGTCCATCTTGAGCCGAAAGGTGGTGAGCAGCTCCCGCAACTGACGGTAGGCGCTGCTGATCCCGTCGCGCAGCTCGCCGAGAACAGCGCGGGCCCGGGGCTCGTCCTCCGCATCCAGGGCGGCCGACAGACGGGTCGCCTGGATCTTGAGATACGAAAGCGACTGGGCCAGGGAGTCGTGCAGCTCCCGCGCCAGAATGCCCCGCTCCTCGTGCAGGGCCAGACGACGGCCCTCGCGCATCCGCTCGTGGAGCTTCAGCGCGGTGCCCAGGTTTCCGGCCAGGGTACCGAGTAGCCGGGCCTGCCAGGGCTCGAGGGTCGTCCTCGTCAGCGCGTCCGACGCCAGATCCACGATCAGGACCCCGAACCGCTCGCCCCGATCCTCCACCGGGAAGGAGGCCACCGGCCGCCGGGCCCCGTTGGACAGGGGCAGGTCGAACACCCCTTGGTCGAACCCGTCCTTGCAGGCGAGGCAGCCCGCGCCTGAGCAGGCGCCCTG
>JBLMWY010000486.1:0-28642 GCA_050257475.1 Bdellovibrio bacteriovorus | reverse complement strand
GACATCCACCCCTACGCCTCCCAGCCCACACCCCCTCCAACCGGGCGCGCATCCTAACGCCTCCCTAAACCCCGTCAACCCCCACGCCACTCACCTCACCACGCGAACGCGAACAAAACGGCGCTTGCCCACCTGAACAAGGTGCTCCGCGCCCACCGGACAGACCCAGCGCGGGTCCTCCAGTCGCTCACCATCCAACCGAACCGCGCCCTGGCCAATCAGCCGCATCGCCTCCGACGTGCCCTTCGACAGGCCGGCGGCACGCAGCAGGTTGGCAACCGGGATGCCCCCCGGATCCGGTGCCTCGATTGACAACTCCGGGATGTCCTCGGGTATCGCACCACGCTGAAAGCGCGCCACAAAGCCTTCGTGGGCGGCCCGCGCCTGGGCTGGCGAGTGGAAACGCCCAACTAGCTCCAAGGCGAGCTCGAACTTAGTGTCCCGGGGATTAGCACCCTCGGCGACGGAGGCACGCCAAGAGTCGATCTGGCTCATGTCCCGGGCGCTCAAGAGCTCGAAATAGCGCCACATCAGCTCATCGGAGAGGGACATGATCTTGCCGAACATGTCTTCGGGTGGATCCGTGATCCCGATGTAGTTGCCCAGGGACTTGGACATCTTCTGCACGCCGTCGAGCCCCTCGAGGATGGGCACGGTGATAACCACCTGAGGCTCCTGACCATAGGCCTCCTGAAGCTGACGGCCAACCAGCAGGTTGAACTTTTGATCCGTGCCGCCAAGCTCGACATCCGCCCTCAACGCCACCGAGTCATAGCCCTGGATCAGGGGATAGAGAAACTCGTGGATCGCGATGGGCTGTCCGGATCGATAGCGCTTCGAAAAGTCGTCCCGCTCCAGCATCCGGGCCACGGTATGCCTGGCGGCGAGGTTCACCAACCCGGCCGCGCCCAGGGTGTCCATCCACCCGGAATTGAAGACGACTTCAGTACGCTCCGGATCCAGGATGCGGAAGACCTGATCCCGGTAGGTCGCGGCGTTCACCTCGACCTCTTCCCGGGTCAGGGCCTTGCGCGTCACGCTCTTACCGGATGGATCCCCGATCAGTCCAGTGAAGTCCCCGATGAGGAACAACACCTGGTGCCCCAGATCCTGGAACTGTCGCAGCTTGTTGATCAGCACCGTGTGGCCGAGGTGCAGATCAGGGGCGGTTGGATCAAAGCCCGCCTTCACACGCAACGGGCGCCCCGTCTCGAGTTTCCTCCTCAGGGCATCTTCGAGCAGGATCTCCTCGGTACCGCGCCGAATAAGGGCAAGTGCGTTCTCGATGTCTACCATGTGCCGCATGTCCAGGCCTCAGCAGAAGGCCCAGGAGGGTACGACCTAGGCGGACACCGGCACAAGCGCAGACGCCAGCTAAGTGGGCTGGCGACGCTCATCAGACCGAAAACGATGACCCGCAGCCGCAGGTGGTACTGGCGTTCGGATTGCGGATCACGAATTGCGCCCCCTGCAAACCCTCCGTGTAATCGATCTCGGCGCCCATCAGGTACTGCATGCTCATGGGATCGATCAGCAGCTTGACACCGTCGGTCACCACCTCGGTATCGCCGTCCTGAACGGCCTCATCGAAGGTGAAGCCGTACTGGAACCCAGAGCACCCACCCCCTTGGATGTAGACGCGGAGCATCAGGCCGGGGTTGCCCTCCTCGGCAATCAGTTGAGCAACCTTAGAGGCCGCGGCGCCGGTGAAGACGAGCGGGGCTTCCGTCGAGGCGAGTTGGTTCATGATGCAATCATCCGTTAGAGACAACCAGGTGTTGGGAGGGACGTGCGTCCCGGCCCCCCTGAGTTCAAGACCAGCGACAGGCCGAGGCCTGGACTTAGCGGCATTAAGGCCGATCCAGGATCCACGGAAAGGCCTCGGAGGTGGCCGCCAGTCGATCACCCTCGGGGTTGATGATGACCGTGAGCTGGTGTGGCTCGAAGCCATCGGGCAGGATCAGCTCGCCCTCGAAACTCTGGAAGTGATCGAACCCCATCGCGAACCCCTTGGGATCTGCGTGGGGAAGCCGCTCCAGGTCAAGCTCCCGAACCTCCCCCCCCTCGCTGCCGGTGATCCGAAGGGAGACCTGACCCTTCGTCTCCCCAAAGTCTGGAATGAGCTGAGAGACGGTGAAGCGGTAGCGGAAGGCCCCCGGTTCCTCACCGGCGAGCAGGCTCAGGTCATGGACTCGGACCGCCCCCTTACCCCCCTCCTTGATCAGGCGCCTGAGGTAGGTGCCCTCTTTGATCAGGGCTAGCCGCTCGTCTTGGGCGTCCTTGAGCTGGGCCTGGAGGGCCTTGTTCGTCTCCCGCTCGATCTGCCGGGACCGCTCCAGCACCGAGCCCTCCTGCCGGAGCTTGGACACCTCCTCCCGAAGGCCAGCCAGCTCGGAGGCGGCCGAATGGCATTCCTCGAGGAACAGCGCGAGCGCCGGATCCGTCACGGCGCTGGCCTGGCGGCGACCCAGCTCGGAGCCGACCACGAAGGAGCCGGCGGTGAGCACGGCCACTAAGGCCGCGCCGAACAGACGCCACCACAGACGCGTCAGACGCCCAGCCATGGCGCTGCCCAGCCACTGGGCTCGAACGGGGGAGCCATCACGTCAACGGTACGCCGGCTCATGCCCACGCCTTGCGCTGTGATCGCCTCCTGAATTCATCAGGGCAGCAAGGCCAGTGCTGCAAGGCCCCGTGTCTCCTCCAGACCGAACATGAGGTTCATGTTCTGCACGGCTTGACCCGCCGCGCCCTTGACGAGATTGTCGATCACGGACTGCACCACCGCCACGCCTGAGTCCCCCTGGCGAGTGACGGCGATACGGCAGACATTCGCCCCGCGCACGGAGCGAGTATCGGGGTGAGAGCCCGCGGGCAGCACATCCACGAAGGTCTCACCACGGTAGAAGTCGCGATAGAGCCCCTCGAGATCGGCCGCGGAGATGGCGGCTGAGTCGCGCAGGCGCCCGTAGAGCGTCGCCTCGATACCGCGAATCATGGGCACCAGGTGCGGAACAAAGGTGAGGTTGGCCGAGACCCCCGAGAAGACGCGTAGGTTTTGGGCGATCTCCGGGGCATGCCGGTGGCCGCTCACCGCGTAGGCCTTGAAGCCCTCCCCGACCTCCGCCATCAGCAGGGGAACTTCCGCTTTGCGGCCCGCCCCGCTCGTCCCGGATTTGGCGTCGGCAATGAGCCAGCCAGGATCGATGATGCCTCGCGCCAGCAGGGGCACGAAACCCAACGTGACCGCCGTCGGATAGCACCCCGGATTGGCAATCAGCCGCGCCTTACGCACGGACTCCCGGTTCAGCTCCGGGAGCCCATAGACGGCCTCCTCGAGCAGCGCCGGACACATGTGGGGCATGCCATACCAGGTCTCCCACTCGGCGGGGTCGCGAAGCCGGAAGTCCGCGGCGAGATCGATGATCCGAGCCCCTTGCGCGAGCAGATCGGGGGCGAGCCGCATGGCCGTTCCGTTCGGCGTGGCGAAGAACACCAGATCGCAGGCCCCGAGCACCGCCGGGTCCGGCTCGCTGAAGCGCAGATCGAGGTGCCCTCGGAGGTGCGGAAAGAGATCCGCAACCGCCGCTCCCGCCTCGGCCCGGGACGTGATCACGGCGATGTCCGCGTCCGGGTGAAGGGCGAGGATACGCAAGAGCTCCGCGCCCGTATAACCGGTCCCACCGACGATTCCGACTTTAACCATGCAAGCCACTCCGGCGATGGTTGCAAGCCCACCTGAGGGGCCGATGGCTACGCGCCAATGAAAAAGCGGCCAGCGCCGCTATCCGTTCTTCAGGTCAGCCCCCAGCTTGCCTCAGGACGAGGCGGACTGGGCGCGGCTCCGGACAGCAGGTCAGCCGCCCGGACGGCGCGCTCACAGTAATCAACCGCAGCCGCCGCCCGAGGAGCCGCAGGTCCCGCACCCGCCCCCCATCTGTGGCAGGTTGTTGAACACAAAGGTGGCGTGCCCCTGCCCATCGTCGACAAAATCGATCTCGACGCCGCGCAGGTAGCTCAGGGTGCCGTCGTCCACCACCACCTTGAATCCGTCGCACACCAGGACGCCGTCGTCATCGTTGATCGCATCCGTGAAGGTCATCCCAAAGCTGACGCCGCTGCAGCCGCCTGGGGTCGCGAACACGCGGACCCCCTGGATGCTCTCGTCCACCTGGCGAAACAGCTCGCTCATCTTGGATTGGGCCGGCGAGGTCAGCGTGAGCTCGGTCTGGGTCAGGGCTGCGGACATAGTGAAAACCTCTGGGGTCTGAACTACCAAGGCGGCGAAATGTACCAGAATAAGGGTCGGATATTCCAGTGGAAAAATCGCCCGATCAGGGTCTTACGGGCGTGGAGCCGCGCGACCTCACCCAAGCCGCCCCGCTGCGGCCAGATTGGCCAGGTGGCGCTGGGCATCGGTTAGATGCTGACCCCAATGGCACTCATAACCCAGCACCCAGGTCTCGAGGGCCCCCGTGGGGTCGGCACCAAAGGCCCTCAGGCCGTGCTTGAGCTCGCAGTAGATATCGGTGAGATCGTCCGCCAGGCTCCCGGTCATGGCGTCGGCGCCCTCATGGGCGCAATCGAACTCCAGGAAGTAGCCATCCCGCTCGGCAAGCAGCTCACGCAGATGCGAATAGAGCTCGAAACGGGCGTCCAGGTCCACCGGGTGGTCATGCTCGGCATGGGCAGCACTCACATGGATCGAGGTCATGGCGGCATGGAGCCGCGGCAGCATGCCCGCTACCTCCTTCAGCCAGTGGGGACGGTCGCGCCCCGAGGCGTCGATGAGGTCGCAGTAGCGCCTAGCGATGGTCAAGACCTCCTCGATCGGACGGCCTTGGGCTTGGGGGATGGCGTGCAGGGCATCCATGCGACCGAGTTTAGACGACGGCGGACCCGCTGCCCTGATTGGGGACAAGCGGCGCCCCAGTCACACCTCCACCATTTCGAAGTCTTCCTTTCCAGCTCCGCATTCGGGGCACTTCCATGTCAGGGGCACGTCTTCCCATCGGGTGCCCGGGGCGATGCCGTCCTCGGGCCAACCCTTCTCCTCGTCGTAGATCAATCCGCAGATCACGCACATGTAGCTCTTCACGATCAGCACCATCGACGCATGGACAGCGAACCCCGCCCCGCCCGAGCGGAAGGCCCAGAAGGCGTGAACCCAAGATTCGGGGCGGGCGTAGAATTAAGGCCCCGGATCTGGGGTATTTACCGCGGATCTCAATGGCTGGCTCCCGGAGACGACCATGACCCAGAACGCATCCACGCCGACCGTCTTGTGTATCGGGGGTCACGACCCGAGCGGTGGGGCTGGGATCCTGGCCGATGCCGAGGCCGTGCGCGCCGCCGGGGCCTTCGCGCTCACCGTCGTCACCGCCCTCACGGATCAGGACACCGGAGGCCTGCGCGGCATCTACCCCCAGCCCCCGGAGCAGGTGGAGGCGCAATGCCGCGCCATGCTGGAGGACGGCCAGCCCCGAGCGATCAAGATCGGCCTGGTGGGCAGCTCCCGGATCGTCCGGATCCTCGGCTCCCTACTCGATGGCCGGCCAGATCTACCCCTGGTGCTGGACCCGGTGCTCGCCTCCAACGCTGGGCAGGAGATGGTGGATGCCGCCCTGCTCAACCAACTGCGCAATCATCTGGTGCGTCGGGCTACCCTGGTCACTCCAAATCTGCCGGAGGCCTGCACCCTGGCGGACTCCGAGGTCCCGGCCCGCTGCGCGCGCCGCCTCCTGGAGATCGGCGCGCGCTGGGTCCTGGTCACCGGCACCCACGCACCGACCCCCGAGGTCGTGAACCGGCTCTATTCCGCGGACGGCGCCGAGCTGACCTGGGGCTGGCCCCGCCTGCCGGGCGAATACCACGGCTCGGGCTGCACCTTGGCAAGCGCCGTCGCCGCCCGCCTGGCCCTGGGCTCCCCCATGCAGGAGGCCGTAGCCGCCGCCCAGGAGTACACCTGGACCACCCTGGACCGGGCCCTGCGCACGGGACGGGGCCAGCTCACCCCCAACCGTCTGTTCGGGCTTCCCGAAGCCAAGGACCTGGCATGAGCCCAAGGCTCTCCGGGCTCTACGCGATCACACCGCAGCCACCTGGGCACGCGAGCCAACGCGACCGGCGGCTCCTGGACCAGGTCGCCCAGGCCATCCAAGGTGGGGCCCGCCTGATCCAGTACCGGGACAAGGGATCGGACACGGAGCGCCGCCGGGTCCTGGCCGCCGCCCTCCTCGCCCTGTGCCGCTCCGCCATGGTCCCGCTCGTCATCAATGACGACCTGGAGCTGGCAGCCGCCATCGGGGCCGATGGCATCCACCTCGGTCGCCATGACACCGATCCAGGCACGGCGCGCGAGCGCCTGGGACCGAATGTGCTCATTGGGGTCTCCTGCTATGACCGGCTGGATCTGGCGCACAGGGCGGAGAGAGCGAGCGCGAGCTATGTCGCCTTCGGCAGCTTCTTCCCCTCCCCGACCAAGCCCGACGCCGCGCGTCCCCTGCCGACCTTGCTCGGCGAGGCGAGGCACGCCCTCACGCTGCCCCTGGTTGCGATTGGCGGCATCACGCCACAGAATGCCGGCTCCCTGATCGCCGCGGGGGCGGACATGGTCGCCGTGATCACCGGTATCTTCTCCGCCCCGGACGTCACCGCCGCGGCCCAGGCCTATAGTCGCTTGTTTCCAGGGCCTGGCCGCCCGACGGAGGACCCCCAATGACGCGATCACAACAGCTCTTCGCCGCCGCCCAGCGCCACATCCCGGGCGGGGTCAACTCACCGGTGCGCGCCTTCCGCGGGGTCGGCGGCGATCCGATCTTCTTTGAACGGGCGTCCGGGCCCCATGTCTACGACGCGGACGGCAAGCGCTATGTGGACTACGTGGGCTCCTGGGGCCCCATGATCCTCGGCCACGCCCACCCGGAGGTGATCGCCGCTGTCCAGGAACGGCTCCACCAGGGGCTCTCTTTCGGTGCGCCCACGGAGCTCGAGACACGGATGGCGGATCGGGTCTGCGAGCTGGTCCCGAGCATGGACCTGGTGCGTATGGTGAGCTCCGGCACCGAGGCCACCATGAGTGCCCTGCGCCTGGCCCGTGGCTTCACCGGCCGCGACAAGATCGTCAAGTTCGAGGGCTGCTACCACGGACACGCCGACTCACTGCTGGTGAAGGCGGGCTCGGGCGCCCTGACCCTGGGTGAGCCGAGCTCCCCCGGCGTGCCCGCGGCCCTGGCCGAGCTGACCCTCACCCTCCCCTACAACGACCTGGACCAGGTGCGGGACACCTTCGCCAGGCTCGGCGACGAGATCGCCTGCATCATCGTGGAGCCGGTGGCGGGGAACATGAACTGCATCCCGCCGGTGCCCGGATTCCTGGAGGGGCTTCGGGAGGTCTGCGACCGGTACGGGTCCCTGCTCATCTTTGACGAAGTGATGACGGGCTTCCGGGTCGCCCTGGGTGGTGCCCAGGGACTCTACGGCATCCGGCCCGACCTGACGGCGCTCGGCAAGATCATTGGTGGCGGCATGCCGGTGGGCGCCTTTGGCGGACGTCGGGAGGTGATGGAGCGCATCGCGCCCCTGGGCCCCGTTTACCAGGCGGGGACTCTCTCGGGCAACCCCATCGCCATGACCGCGGGTCTCAAGACCCTGGAGCTCATCGCGGCCCCTGGATTCTACGACCGGATCTCCACGCGCACCGCGCAGTTGGTCGATGGGATGATGCATCAGGCGCGGCAGGCCGGGGTTCCACTCACAACAAACCGGGTGGGCGGCATGTTCGGCCTGTTCTTCACCGACACCCCCCAGGTGACTAACTACGAGCAGGCGACGGCCTGCAACCAGGCCCAGTTCCGAGCCTTTTTCCACGCCATGCTCGATCTCGGCGTCTACCTGGCCCCCTCCGCCTTCGAGGCCGGATTCGTCTCCATCACCCACGGGGAGCCCGAGATCCACGCCACCCTCGACGCCGCGGCGGAGGCCTTCGCCAAGGTCGCCAGTTAGTCTGGCACCGTCGGTCAGGACGCAGTGCGCCTGGATCCCTGGGGGTGGGATAGGGCGGCCACTTGGGGACAGCCCGGCCCGCGAGGGGACTGGACCCGGCGGTGTGTCGGTTACCGGATCTTTACTCTGTTGGGGGAGGGCAAGCGTCGACGCCCAAGGATGGCACGCCATCCCCCCGCCGGCAGTGACCGGCGGAGCCGTACATGAATCCCCTGTCCCACATCGACCCAGACGACCCCTACCCGGAGAGCGATGGTCAGCCCATGGCCGACCACACGGACCAGCACGAACGGCTGTTCAAGATCAAGAAGAATCTGGAGCGCCTATTCGCAGACCGTCACCACGTCTTCGTGACCGGCGGCCTCCTGTAGCTCGGTTGAGCTGGCGCGGGGGGCCCGGGACGCGGCGGCGCGGGCGAAGCAGGACTAGGCCGAGCGTGAGAATCAGCCCGATCCCTCGCCGTCGCCCCGAATCAGCACGATCAGCTCCTTGGGCCCGTGCACCCCGTAGGCGAGGGTCTGCTCGATGTCCGCCGACTTGGAGGGGCCGGTGATCAGCAGGGCATTGGAGGGCATACCCTGGCTCCAACCCTGCTCATCGAGCAGCTCAGCGAAGGTGGAGCGGATCGATCCGGCCTCGAGGAGCACCAAATGGACGGGGGGCACCAGGGAGAGCAGCCGCGGCTCCCGAACATCGGGCCACAGGACCACTGTGCCGGTCTCGGCGATGGCCCCACGGCACCCGGTGATGCCGGCGTCGACCGCGTCGAAGAGCGTATCCCGCAGTCGCTCCACCGGCTCGCCATAGGGGATGAGGCGAAGACCCGAGGACTCGCCACCCGCCTCCCGCCACGCCGCCTCCAGGCCAGCGGCCAGCTCGGCATCGGGTCCGAAGAGCAGTCGGCTGGCCCCCCGCTCGCGCAAGAGTCCGAGGGCCCGGGACGCCCAGTTGTCACCCACCCGATGCATCTCGCCCCGAACGGCGTCGAGCTGCTCCTGGAAGCGCTCCAGGCGCCGCTGGGGGCCCCAGTCGAAACGCGGGATGGGGATCTCGGGCGCAAGCCAATCGGGCTCCAGCGCCACTTGGCCCAACCGGGCGAGGATGCGGGCCCGCGGCGAGCTCATGGGGTCCTCCTGCCACGCAAGCGCGCGCCCCGCGTGAGGGTCGGGCGCACCGTAGGTCTCAGTCGACGTGCCCCGTGCACTTGCAGCCAGGTCCGGGACCGTCTAATGTTGCGGCGCAGCAAAAAAGAAAGACCGGACGTCTGTCGGCTTCCGGCACGAGTCTACCACCGGAGATCGAGACCATGGGCTACCAAGCCGTCTACGATCGCTCCCTGAGCGATCCCGATGCCTTTTGGGCGGACGCCGCCCGCCTGATCGACTGGGAAAGGCCCTGGGAGCGTGTCCTCGATGACTCCCGGGTCCCCTTCTACCACTGGTTCAGCGGGGCCAGGCTCAACACCTGCTACAACGCCGTGGACCGGCATGTGGTCGCGGGCCACGGGGGCCAGGCGGCGATCATCCACGACAGCCCGGTGACCGGTTCCCAGGAGGTGATCCGCTACCGGGACCTCCAGGAGCGGGTGGCCCGCTTCGCCGGCGCCCTCCGGGCCCAAGGTGTGGAGCAAGGGGACCGGGTCATCGTCTACATGCCCATGGTTCCCGAGGCCGTCATCGCCATGCTGGCCTGCGCCCGCATCGGGGCCATCCACTCGGTGGTCTTCGGCGGCTTCTCCTCCCGGGAGCTGGCGACCCGGATCGACGACGCCCGGCCGAAGCTCATCGTCGCCGGCTCCTGCGGAATCGAGCCCAACCGCATCGTCCACTACAAACCCCTCCTGGATGAGGCGATCGCCCTCGCGAGCCACCAGGTGGGACGCTGCATCCTGCTCCAGCGCCCCCAGGAGCCTGGCACCCTGGTCCCCGGACGGGATATCGGCTGGGCGGAGGCCGTCGCCGGGGCGGAGCCGGCCGACTGTGTCCCGGTGGCCGCCACCGACCCCCTCTACGTCCTCTACACTTCCGGGACCACCGGCCAGCCCAAGGGTGTGGTGCGCGACAACGGGGGTCATGCGGTGGCCATGGCCTGGAGCATGGCCAACGTCTACGGGGTCAAGCCCGGCGAGGTCTTCTGGGCCGCCTCCGACGTGGGCTGGGTGGTGGGACACTCCTACATCGTTTACGGTCCGCTGATCGCCGGCTGCACCACCATCCTCTACGAGGGCAAGCCGGTGGGCACCCCGGACGCCGGGGCCTTCTGGCGGGTCATCGAGGAGCATCGGGTCTCGGTGCTCTTCACCGCCCCCACGGCCTTCCGGGCCATCAAACGGGATGACCCCGAGGCCCACCACCTCGAGCGCTTCGACGTGGGCTGCCTCCGGGCCCTGTTCCTGGCGGGTGAGCGCTGCGACCCCGACACCCTGGCCTGGGCGGAGCGCATCCTGGGTGTGCCGGTGATCGACCATTGGTGGCAGACCGAGACGGGCTGGGCCATCGCGGCCAACTGCCTCGGCATCGAGCGCCTGCCGGTCAAGCCCGGCTCCCCAACCAAGGCCGTCCCCGGCTATCGAATCGAGGTACTGGACGACGCGGGAGAGCCAGTCAGTCCTGGCAGCATCGGCCGCATCATGCTCCGGCTCCCCCTGCCCCCCGGTTGCCTACCCACCCTCTGGGGCAACGAGGAACGCTTCGCTCAGTCCTACCTGGCCGCCCAGCCGGGCTATTACCTCACGGGCGATGCCGGCTATCTGGACGGGGACGGCTACCTCTTCGTCATGAGCCGCATCGACGACATCATCAACGTCGCCGGGCATCGTTTGTCCACCGGGGCCATGGAGGCGGTCCTCGCCAGCCACCCGGCCGTGGCCGAGTGCGCGGTCATCGGGGCCGCCGACGCCCTAAAGGGGGAGCTGCCCCTGGGGCTGGTGGTGCTCAAGGCCGGTGCGCGGCAGGATTCGGACCTGCTGCGCCAGGAGCTGGTGACCAAGGTCCGCGACGAGATCGGGCCGGTGGCGGCCTTCAAGACCGTGGCGATCGTGGAGCGCCTGCCAAAGACCCGCTCGGGGAAGATCCTGCGGGGCACCATGAAGAGCATCGCGGATGGACGCGACTTTAAGGTCCCCGCCACCATCGATGACCCCGCCGTCCTGGACGAGATCGCCTCGGCCCTCTCGGCCATCGGCTACGCGCGGCACGGCTGAGGGGCAGGGACGAGCCGCTCGTGACGCGCGCCCCGCGCTCGACATCTGGTTCAGCGGCCCTCGACCGATGTGGGTCATTGAGGCGCTCCATCCTTTGGATTGTCGACACTAGACTATGAGTTAAGGCGCTCCTGGCATATATTCCCGCCAGCACCCAACAAAATGTCGACATCTGATGTGACAGAGCAAAAGGGCGTCCCCCGGGACGAGTCCGCCACCCTCGCCGACAGGGTCTTCGAGCAGCTACGGCGGGCTATCGTGGAGGGCGAGATTCCCGCAGGCAGCAAGCTCAGCGAGCCGGAGCTGGCAACACGCTTCGGAATCAGCCGGGGACCCCTGCGGGAGGCCTTGCGGCGGCTGGAGTCCACCAACCTGGTGGAGCGGCGGCCTAACCTGGGGGCGCGGGTCATTACACTATCCAACGACCAGCTACTCGAGATCTACGTCGTGCGGGAAGCCCTGGAGGGCATGGCCGCCCGGCTCGCGGCGGAGCACATGTCCGGGGAGGCCATCGGGGAGCTCAGGGACCTGATCGAGCAGCACCGCCGGGATCTGGCGCGGGACTCCTGGCAGTCCTATTTCCAGATGGAGGGTGAGATGGACCTGCACTACCGCGTCGTCCAGGGCAGCGGCAACCGGCGGCTCATCGGCATCCTGTGCGACGACCTCTATCATCTTGCCCGCATGTACCGTTGTCAGCTCGGGACGGGGAGCGACCGAGCACGGGAGGCCCTGAAGGAGCACGCCCTGATCGTCGAAGCGATCGGGGAGCGGGACGGCGAGCTCGCCGAGCTGCTGATGCGCCGCCATATCCGGGCCTCCCGTCGGGGCGTCGAGCGCCGACTGGCCGAGAAGCCCGGCCACCTGATCCAAGGTATTCACCCATGAGCCAGAGCCCTGAGGCCGAACCGACCACAGGCGCGACGCCGGGCGCCCGCCTGCGCCGAGCGGTGCGCGACGAGCACCCGCTCCAGGTGGTCGGCGCCATCAACGCCTATCACGCCCGGCTGGCGGAGCGCACGGGCTACCGAGCGCTCTATCTCTCGGGGGGCGGGGTGGCGGCGGCGTCCTACGGGCTGCCGGACCTTGGGATGACCAGCCTCAACGACGTCCTGGAGGACGTGCGCCGCATCACCTACGCGAGTGGCCTGCCACTCCTGGTGGACGCCGACACCGGCTGGGGTGGGGCCTTCAACATCGCCCGCACCGTGCGCGAGATGCAGCGCGCCGGGGCCGCCGGCATCCATATCGAGGATCAGGTGGCGGCCAAGCGCTGCGGCCACAGGCCGGGCAAGGCCATCGTCTCCAAGGGCGAGATGGTGGACCGCGTCAAGGCGGCGGTGGACACCCGCACGGACGACTTCGTCATCATGGCCCGCACCGATGCCCTGGCCGTGGAGGGCATCGAGTCCGCCATCGAGCGGGCCCTGGCCTGCGTCGAGGCCGGGGCGGACATGATCTTCCCCGAGGCCATGGTGGAGCTGGAGCAGTACCGCCGCTTCGTCGCGGCGGTCGGGGTGCCGGTGCTTGCCAACATCACCGAGTTCGGCGCCACGCCGCTCTTCACCACGCAGGAGCTGGGCGCGGCCGGCGTCTCCCTGGTCCTCTATCCACTTTCGGCCTTCCGCGCCATGAACCAGGCGGCGCTCAAGGTCTATGAGGCGATCCGCCAGGACGGGACCCAGGCCCAGGTCATCGACCTGATGCAGACCCGCATGGAGCTCTACGACTTCCTGGATTACCACGGCTACGAGCAGCGGCTCGACGCCCTGTTCGCGGCGGAAAAAGAGCCATAGGCCAGGGGCCGTCGACGAGCCGCCAGCAACATCGGCCCAGCCGTACCGGCGCCAAGAAAATCAAGAGTCTGTAGATCGGACTTCAGTCCGACCGGGACCTCGCAGTCCATTACGACCGTCGCGCTCGGGCTGAAGCCCGTCCTACAAACCAGTCTGAAGCCGCTGCGCCAACCACCACCGAGCGAGGAAAGACCCATGGCCGAGCATGAGAGCCAAGCGCCCAAGGCAAAGAAATCCGTCGCACTCTCCGGCACTGTCGCCGGCAACACCGCCATCTGCACCGTGGGGCGCACGGGCAACGACCTGCACTACCGGGGCTATGACATCCTGGATTTCGCCGACCAGGCGGAGTTCGAGGAGATCGCCCATCTGCTCATCCACGGCCGCCTGCCCAACCAGGCGGAGCTCGCCGGCTACAAGCGCCGGCTCCAGGGGATGCGGGGGCTCCCGGCGGCGCTCAAGACCGCCCTGGAGCAGATCCCCCCCTCGGCCCACCCCATGGACGTGCTGCGCACGGGGGCCTCCATCCTCGGAACCCTGGAGCCGGAGAAGGAGGCCATGTCGGTGGCCGGGGCCCGCGCCATCGGCGACCGGCTCCTGGCCTGCCTGGGCTCCATGCTGCTCTATTGGCACCACTTCGCCCACAGCGGGCGCCGGATCGAGGTGGAGACCGACGACGACTCCATCGGTGGCCACTTCCTGCACCTATTGCACGGCGAGGCGCCACCGGCCGAATGGGTGCGGGCCATGCACACCTCGCTGATCCTGTACGCGGAGCACGAGTTCAACGCCTCTACCTTCACCGCCAGGGTCGTCGCGGGCACGGACTCGGACCTCTATTCCGCCATCACCGGGGCCATCGGGGCCTTGCGGGGACCCAAGCACGGTGGCGCCAACGAGGCGGCCTGCGAGATCCAGCAGCGCTATGCGACTCCGGACGAGGCCCAGGCCGACATCACCGAGCGGGTGGGCAGAAAGGAGATCGTGATCGGCTTCGGCCACCCCGTCTATACGACGGGGGATCCCCGCAACGTGGTGATCAAGACGGTCGCCAAGCGGCTCTCGGAGCAGAACGGGGACCTCCGCATGTATGAGGTGGCCGACCGGCTGGAGACGGTCCTATGGGAGCTCAAGCGCATGTTCCCGAACCTGGATTGGTTCTCCGCGGTCTCCTATGCCCAGATGGGCGTCCCCACGCCCCTCTTTACGCCCATCTTCGTCATCAGCCGCACCTCCGGCTGGGTGGCCCACGTCATCGAGCAGCGGCTGGACAAGAAGATCATCCGCCCCAGCGCCAACTACGTGGGCCCCGAGAACCAGCGCTGGGTACCCATCGACCAGCGCTGAGGCCCCCACGGGGCCATCGATCCGTTTTATTGTCCGCGTTCATTCGCGGAACATCGCTTTCTTGGAGATTCGCCATGAGCGCTCACATCGCCGACGCCAATCTGCGTCCGGACCCGGACCCGGAGCTGGTCGCCATCGCGGACTATGCTTGCGACTTCGAGGTGACCTCCCGAGAGGCCATCACCACCGCCCGCCACTGTCTGATGGACTCCCTGGGCTGCGCCCTGCTGGCCCTCCAGTATCCCGAGTGCACCAAGCACCTGGGGCCCGTCGTGCCGGGGACTGTGGTGCCGAACGGGGCCAGGGTCCCCGGCACCCAGCTTCAGCTCGATCCGGTCAAGGCCGCCTGGGACATTGGGGCCCTGGTGCGCTGGCTGGACTTCAACGACACCTGGCTCGCGGCGGAATGGGGACACCCCTCCGACAACCTGGGGGCCATCCTGGGGCTCGGGGACTACCTGTCGCGCAAGGCCCAGGCCGAAGGTGAGCCACCCCTCACCTTAGGGGATGTCCTCCACCTGATGGTCAAGGCCCACGAGATCCAAGGGGTACTGGCCCTGGAGAACAGCTTCAATCGGGTCGGCCTGGATCACGTGGTCCTGGTCAAGGTGGCCTCCGCCGCTGTCGCGTCCCGGATGCTCGGCCTAGGCAAGGATCAGGTGATCGACAGCCTCTCCCAGGCCTGGGTGGACGGCCAATCCTTGCGGACCTATCGCCATGCCCCCAACACCGGCTCCCGCAAGTCCTGGGCGGCGGGGGACGCGAGCTCCCGGGCGGTCCGACTGGCCATGATGGTGGCCAAGGGCGAGATGGGACTGCCCTCGGTCCTGAGCGCGCCCAGGTGGGGCTTCTATGACGTCCTGTTTGGCGGAAAGCGCTTTGCCCTCCAGCGCCCCTACGGGAACTATGTCATGGAGAACATTCTGTTCAAGCTGAGCTTTCCCGCGGAGTTCCATGCCCAGACCGCGGTGGAGTGCGCCATGGCCCTGCACCCTCGGGTCAAGGACCGCATCGGCGAGATCGAGCGCATCGAGATCCACACCCAGGAGTCGGGGGTGCGGATCATCAGCAAGGACGGACCGCTCCACAACCCGGCGGACCGGGACCACTGCATCCAGTACATGGTGGCCGTGCCGCTCCTCTTCGGGCGCCTCACCGCGGACGACTACGAGGACGCGGTGGCCGCCGACCCCCGTATCGATGCCCTGCGGGAGCGGATGCGGGTCGCCGAGGACCGCCGCTACACCCGGGACTACCTGGACCCAGACAAGCGCTCCATCGCCAACGCGATTCAGGTCTTCTTCAAGGACGGCACCAGTACGGAAAAGGTGGAGGTCGAGTATCCCATCGGCCACCGCCGCCGCCGCGCCGAGGGCATCCCGGTCCTGGAGGCCAAGTTCCTCGCGGCCCTCAAGACCCGCTTTCCCAAGGGCCAGGCCCAGCGGATCTACGACCTCTGCCAGGACGAGGCCCGCCTCCTGGCCACACCGCTGCACCGCTTCATGGACCTGCTGGTCATCTAAGCGATTGGGAGTCGCCGCTGCGGCCTCAACGCTGGCAGCGTGGGCAGTAGAAGCTGGAGCGCTGGCCGATGCGCCGCTGGCGCACCGGCTCGCCGCAGCCCGGGCAGGGCTCGCCGGTTCGGCCATAGACCCTGAGCGATTGGGCGAAGTAGCCAGGGTTGCCGTCCTCCTGGACGAAGTCCCGCAGGCTGGTCCCGCCCTGGGCGATGGCGGCCCCGAGGACCGAGCGCACGGACTCCGCCAGGCGCCGGTAGCGCGCCAGGCTGATCCGGTGGCAGGGCCGGGACGGGTGGATCCCCGCCCGAAACAGGGACTCGCTGGCGTAGATGTTCCCCACCCCCACCACCACGTGCCCGTCCATGAGGAAAGGCTTGACCGCGACGCGCCGGTGCCGGCTCGCCTGGTAGAGATGGTCCCCATTGAAGCAATCCCCCAGGGGCTCCGGTCCCAGGTCCTTGAGCAGGGGATGCTGGCGATCGGCCAGGGCGGCAGGATCCGGCGTCCACACCAGGAGCCCAAAGCGCCGGGGATCCCGCAGGCGCAGGCACTGCTCGCCCGAGAGCACCAAGTCCAGGTGGTCATGCTTGGCCGGCGGGCTCTCGGCGGGCAGGACGCGCAGGCTGCCGGACATGCCCAGATGCAGGATCAGGGTGCCACCCTCGATCTCGATCAGCAGGTACTTGGCCCGGCGACCAAGCCCCAGGATCGCACGGCCCGCGAGCCGCGGAGAGAGGTCGGGCGGGATGGGCAGGCGCAGCCGCGGCTCGCGCACCACCAAGGACTCAATGCGGCGACCCTCCAGATAGGGCCGGATGCCCCGCAGGGTGGTCTCGACCTCCGGGAGCTCGGGCACCCTCAGCCCCCGCCCTAGGGCTCGGCGTCGTAGGCGGGATCCGGCGCGAAGGGGTCGGTCCCGAAGCCCTGGGGGGGATCCTTGTAGGGCTCGGCCCCGAAGCCACCCCCATCCTCCACCGCGTCGTCCCTGTACTCGCCCCCAGCTCCCGAGGAATCGGGGCCCAGGCGGACCTCAGGAGGTCGCATACCCTCCAGTGCCGGCGCATCCGGGTCCGCGACGGGGCCAAAGGGGTCGTCGGCTCCCCCATCGCCCAGGACCCCTGGGTCATCCGGCCCCAGGACCTGGATCGGCGGGGGCCCTTGGGCCGGCAGCTCCGCCGTCTCCCGGTCGGGAAGGTCGGGCGGCGGCTCCGGCGGCGTGGGATCGGTGGCCCCCGGGTCCAGCTCCAGCAGGGGTCCATCGGTCAAGACATACCTGAGCTTCTGATCCAGTCGGCTCCAACGCCGTCGGTCCTCCGACACCAGAAAGCGCAGGGCCCGACCGTCGGCGAATTTGAGCTGGCACGGCTCGCCCGCCAGGTCCCCGGCCAGGGGCTCCACCCGCTCGGCGGTCAGGTTGGCGAGGGATCCGAGGCTCGCCGCCGCCAGCGGCACGCCGCCCAGGGTGGCGAAGGCGGGAGGCGGTCCGGCGGGCACCAGGGTCTTGGACACGAAGTCCACGGGGGGGGCGATCAGCAGGTGGTAGAAGCGGTCCTCGATCAGGTGCACCAGACCGTCCAACGCCACATAGCGCTGCTGGGTCAGTGGATCCAGTCCACCGAACGCCAGGGTTTGACCATCGAGCCGCAGCCTGAGCTTGGAGGGGGCGAGCCCCAGCGCCGGGAGGTCCGCGGACTGCGCGGGGAAGCTGCGCTGCACCGGCGAACCCAGCAGCTCCAGCAGGCGCTCCAGGCGTGAGGGGTCCGCGTCCACCTGCAGCGGCTCCAGCAGGCGCCAGCCGTCGGGTCCCCGCTCCAGGCGGATGGGGGGCTCCCCGTCACGCTCCACCTCGATCAGGTGCAGGTCCTGGGGATCGAGCCCTGACAGGGTTTGGGGCCTGCCCTCCCGCTCCAGCTCGTGGCGGATCCCGAGGGCCAGCAAGGCCAGGACCAGCAGCAGGACCAGATTGACGAGCCAGCGCCGGGCCATGGGTCAGCCCCTCGACCTCACCCAACGGACGCTGAGCCCAGCGGTCAGGAAGAACGCCGGCAGCAGCACCAGGGAGATGAGCCCCAGGAGCCAGCGGCGGCTCGCTGTGAGCTCCAGCCCCTCGGCCGGGTCCGGATTGGCGGGCAGGGCCAAGAGCCCCTCCTCGCCGCTCAGCCAACGCAGCAGCTTGAGCCCCAGGGCCTGGTTTCCCTGGGCGCCGATCTGGGCATTGCTCAGAAAGTCCCCGTCGCCCACCACGAGGACCCGCTGCGCTCGCTCCCCATCGTCGAGCTGGCGTGTCAGGGCCAGGATGACCGGCAGGGGGCCCGCCTGCTCCCCCACCACCTCGTCCCGATCGATGTTGCCCTGGAGACGGCCGGTCTCGTTCCAACTATCCGCCCCGCTGGCCAGGTAGCTCTCCAGGGTCCAGCCTGGGGCGACCCGGGCCTCGAACGCCAGGGCCCCAGGCAGCAGGGCGGGATCTTTAAGCCCATCGGAGATTGGGTCGTTCGGGAACTGGGAGATCACCGCCACCGCTGGGCTCTCGAGCCCAAAGCGTGCCGCCGCCGCGTCCACCAGGATCCCCGGGAGTATCCCAATGCCGAGCTGATCCGCCAGCACCTCGAGCCCGTTCAGCGGTCCTGGATCGAGAAGCCAGAGCAGATTGCCCCCCCGGTTCAGGTAGTCCGCCAAGCGCTCCGCCTCCCCCGGGAACAGGGGGATGGTCGGGGTGGAGATCACCAGGAGGTGGGTGTTGATCGGCACGTCCGGGACCTTCGCCAGGTCCAGGGGGCGCAGCAGGTAACCCCGCTCCTTGAGCTCCTTGCCCAGGCGCCCCAGGTCCGCCGGGGCCTGCCCGTCGATGCGCCGTTCCCCATGCCCCTCCAGCACCGCCACCCAGGGGGCCCGGGTCGCGGTGAGCCGGGCAATGGCGGCGCTCAGGGCCCGCTCGCCGATCTCACCCAGGGTCTCGCGGCGCCCACGGTACTCAAGGAGCACCTGGCCGGCGACCGACACCTTGGCATCCCGGGCCTGCTCGGGGAAGAGCTGGGGGTCCACCACCTGGATCTCCAGCTCCGACAGGACCTGGTCATAGCGGGCCAGCAGCCGTTCGATGGTCTTGAGCAGGGGGTTCTGGGGATCGATGAAGACCGTCCCCCGCAGGGGCGCCTCCACCCGCTTCAGGATCTCGAGGCTCTCAGGCGCGAGGCTGTTGCTGCGCTCCAAGGTCCAGTCCCAGTAATAGTCGTGGCGGGCGGCCAGCCACCCCGTGCCGATCGCGGTCCCCAGCAGAAGCAGGGCGAACAGGGCGTCTGCCAAGGGCCGGTTGAGGGTCCCGGTGAGGTCTCGGAGCACCGACTTCAGTGAGGTCATGGTCTTGGGCCCTCCACCAGGTGCCTCAACCCAGGCGCCGGTTGGCGAGCCGGCGATGGGTCAGGGCCAGGAACATGAGGGTGAAGAGGCCGAAGTAGACGATGTCGCTGACCCGCACCGCACCCAGCAGGAACCAGAACAGGTGCTCGTTCCAGGCCAGCCAACCGAACAGCGAGAGCCCCCGCGCGCCGATGGCCTCGGCCTCCCCGACCACCGAGAACAGGAGCAGGATGCCGAAAGCGGCGAGCACCGCCGCGCCGGGCTGGGCGCTGAGACTCGAGGCATAGAGCCCGACGGCGGCGAACAGCAGGGCGGCCAGCCAGAGCCCCAGGGTCGCCGCGGCGAACAGGCCCGGATCCAGCGCCGCGCCTCCGGAGAGCAGGGCCAGGTTCAGGGCTGGGAGCAGACACAGGGGGCTAACCAGGGCCGCCACCCCCAGGAACTTGCCAAGCACCACCTCGCCGAGCCGCACCGGTGAGGAGCCGGTCAGGTCGAAGCTCCCGTCGCGGAACTCCCCGCTGAGCATGCGCATGGCGATCAGGGGCGCCGCCAGCAGGGCCACCACCGCGGCGAGACCGAAGAGGTTGAGTGACAGCTCCAGGGACAGGGACGCCACCCGCTCGTCCGCCTTGAGGCCGCTGAAACGCTCCACCGTCTGCAGAAAGACCCAGGCCAGCACGATCTGGCCAGCCCCGAGCAGCACCCACAGGAGCGGTGTCACCAGCCCGCCCCTGACCTCCCGGCTCGCTATGGTCAGGATCAAGCCGCGTCCCCCGCCCCCACCAGGTCGAAAAAGACCCGCTCCAGGTCACTGCGCTCGGCGTTGAGCTCCCGCAGCCCCAGTCCCGCCGAGGCCATGTCGCGGACCAGGTCCTCGGAACTGTTGCCAGGGCGCAGAACCACCCGAAAGCGGTCCCCTCCCAGGGCGTTGGCCTCCTCCACTGAGCCTAGGACGCCGAGCGACACCGCGTCCCGGGGGGGCGCCATGCGCACCCGCCAGACCCGGGTCTCGTGGTCGGCCACCAGGCGGTCGTTGTGTACCACCCGGCCCTGGTGCAGGATGGTCACGCGGTCGCATAGCGCCTGGACCTCCGACAAGATGTGGCTGGAAAAGATCACCCCGCTGTCCGTGGCCAACTCCCGCACCAGGGTCCGCACCTCCCGGATCTGGACCGGGTCCAACCCCTCGGTTGGCTCATCCAGGATCAACAGGCTGGGACGGTGAACCATGGCCTGGGCAATCCCGAGGCGCTGGCGGAAGCCCTTGGACAGCTTGGCGATGGGTCGGCGGCCGGCGTCCTCCAGGCCACAGCGACGCTTGGCCTCCTCCACGGCGCCGCGCACCCGGGTGCTCGGCACCCGGCGCAGCCGGGCACAGAACTTGAGGTACTCGTCCACGCGCAGCTCCGGGTAGAGGGGTGGGCGCTCCGGTAGATAGCCCAGCCGGCGCTTGGCCGCGATGGGCTGACGCCCCAGGTCCAAGCCCTCGATCGCCACCCGACCCGAGGTCGGCGCCAGGTTCCCGCTCAGGATCCGCAGACAGGTGGTCTTGCCCGCGCCATTGGGACCCAGGAGCCCCAGCACCTCTCCGCGCTCCAGGGTCAGGCTCACCCCAGACAAGGCGAGCTGCCGGCCGAAGCGGCGGCTGAGATCGGAGACTTGGACCAAGCTATCCATGGCCGCGCCACGATAACCGCTAGCGCCGGCCTTGCCAAACGGGGCCAGTCAGGTCGCGTCATCCGCCGCTGAGACTTGTGATCCATGCCCGTTCCCCGCAACCGGCTTGGGGCCGCGGGCGTCCCTTGGGAACGCCTGAGCGGCCGAGGCAAACCGCCGGGGCCTTCAACGGCTAGCGGCCCAAAAGAGCCAGGCGGAGCTCAGGTAGGCGCCGGCGACCAGGGCCAGGGCCCATTCGGCCTGCAGCCAGGGGCCGGGGCCCAGCACCAGGACCAGGGTGGCGCAAAGGCCGAGGGTGGCGGCGGCGATCGTCCTGGGTGCCTGGCGCGGGTGCGGCTCGACGCCCCGGCCAGCAGCCCGCTCACTGACCGAGTGAGCTATTCCGAGCGTCTGGCGGTGCTCCAGCTCGGAGAGCAGGCGGTTGGCGATGAGCGGCAGCTCCGGGAGCTGATCGGCCACCGAGACCAGGTTGCGCCGGGTGCGCTCCAGGAGCCCCAGGAGCCCCACCCGTTCGCGCATCCAGCGCTCCATGAAGGGCTTGGCGGTGGTCCAGAGGTCCAGCTCCGGATAGAGCTGGCGGCCCAGCCCCTCGATGTTCAGCAGCGTCTTCTGCAGCAGCACCAACTGGGGCTGCACCTCCATGTCGAAGCGCCGGGCGGTCTGGAAGAGGCGCAGCAGGAAGTGGCCGAAGGAGATCTCGGAGAGGGGCTTCTGGAAGATGGGCTCGCAGACGGTGCGGATGGCGGACTCGAACTCGTCCACCCGGGTGCCGGCCGGGACCCAGCCGGACTCCACGTGCAGCTCCGCCACCCGCCGGTAATCCCGCTCGAAGAAGGCGAGCAGGTTCTCCGCGAGATACCGCTGGTCCTCGGTGTTCAAGGTACCGACGATGCCGAAGTCGATGGCGATATAGCGCCCGCTGGGCTCCACGAAGATGTTGCCCGGGTGCATGTCGGCGTGGAAGAAGTTGTCCCGAAAGACCTGGGTGAAGAAGATCTCCACCCCCCGCTCCCCGAGCTGGCGCATGCTCACCCCCTGGGCCTTGAGGCGCGGCACGTCGCTCACCGGGGTGCCGTAGATGCGCTCCATGACCATGACGCCCGGGTGGGTCCAGTCCCAGTAGACCTCTGGGACATAGAGCATCTCGCTCCCCAACCAGTTGCGGCGCAGTTGGCTCGCGTTGGCCGCCTCCCGCTGGAGGTCGAGCTCGTCGTAGATGGTCTTCTCGTACTCGGCCACCACCTCCACGGGGCGCAGCCGCCGCCCGTCCTTCCAGTAGCGCTCCGCAAGGCGGGCCACCGTGTAGAGGAGGCTCAGGTCCTGGGCGATGGTCTTCTGGATCCCAGGGCGCAGCACCTTGACCACCACCTGGGTCCCGTCCTTGAGCCGACCCGTGTGGACCTGGGCGATGGAGGCGGAGGCCAACGGCACCGGGTCGAAGGCATCCAGCACCGTATCGACCGGGCGCCCCCATGCCTTCTCGATCAGGGCCTGGGCCTGGGCCCCGGGAAAGGGGGGGACGCGGTCCTGGAGCTTGGCCAGCTCCACCGCCAGGGCATCGGGCAGCAGGTCGCGCCGCGTGGAGAGGATCTGGCCGAACTTGACGAAGATGGGGCCAAGGTCCTCCAAGGTCCGGCGCACCCGCACCGGATAGGCCGGCAGGTCCCGGCGCAGCCAATACCAGGGCGTCAGGTAGAGCACCCAGCGCAGCGGCCGGAACAGGTGGGTGGCGAGGATCACCTCGTCCAGCCCGTGGCGCAGCAGCACCCAGTTGATGCGGAACAGGCGCAGGGCCTGCCGGGGGCCGATCATGGCCGAGGGTTCATGGTGCCTTGCCGGCCCTGGGTCCCTTGGAGCGCTTGGTCGCGCCCTTGCCCTTGGGGTGTGGGTCCGGCGTCGGCTGGGGCGCTCGGCGCCGGGTCAGGCGCTCCACCCGGGCCTCCAGGCGCTCCACGTCGTCCCTCAGGGTATCCACCTCGGCGAGGAAGTCGGCAAGCTCGTCGCGGGTAGGCAGCAGCCTGGCCTCCTCCTCCAGGTACTCCTTGAGATCGGCATTGAGGGTGTTGGCAGTCCGTCGCCGCCACTGGCCGGCCCCGCGGGCAAGCTGACCCAGGGAGTGGGCGAAGGGGTCTCCAAGCAAGCGGGCGAGCTGCTCCTCCCAGTCCACGTCGAGCCCCTTCAGGGCCTTGGCCAGCTCGTGGGCGATGGTGGAATCGCCCTCGATCTGCACGCCCCCCGGACCGATCTCGCCCTCCTTGCGCTCGGCGGTCACCAGGCGCAACAGGGCGAGGGGGGCGCCGCGAATGAGACAGTCCGGCGCGGCATCGTAGGCCCCAAAGACCTGCACCCGGTCAGGCCCCGGGATCAGGGTCAGGCGCACCCCGAGCCCGCTGATCTCGATGGCGATGATGCGCCCATGGAGCGGGACAAAGCCCCGGGCCCCCTCGGGGTCCAGGGCCAGGTAGCCGTTGAGCGCCCCTTCGAGGGCCGCCAGCACAGGGGTCGGCAAGGAGAGGCCGCGCGGCGCGGCACGCTCGGAGCCCGGATCGGGAGCCAGGTCCGGGTGCGCCTCCGGACTCACAGCTTGTACCCCCGATGGATGGCCACGATGCCACCGCTGAGATTGAAGTAGGCGCAGCGCTCGAAACCGGCGGCCTCCATCATGGCCCTCAGGGTCTCCTGGTCCGGGTGCATCCGGATGGACTCGGCGAGGTAGCGGTAGCTCTCCGCATCCTTCGCGATCAGCCGCCCCAGACCGGGCAGCACGGAGAAGGAGTAGAGGTCGTAGATACGTCCAAGGGTCCGGCTGGTGGGATGGGAGAATTCCAGGATGAGGGCCCGCCCCCCCGGGCGTAGGACCCGAAACATCTCCCCGATGGCCCACTCCTTGTGGGTCACGTTGCGCAGCCCGAAACCGATGGTGACGCAGTCGAAGCTGCCGGAGGCGAAGGGCAGGCGCTCGGCGTCGGCCAGCGCATAGCTCAGGCTGCCCACACGACCCTGGTCCAGGAGCCGATCGCGTCCCTGGGTGAGCATGGCCGCGTTGATGTCGGACATGACCACCTGCCCCTCGGCCCCGACGATGCCCGAGAAGCGCTCCGCCAGGTCCCCCGTTCCTGAGGCGAGATCGAGCACCCGCTGGCCCCGCCGCACCCCCGCCAGCGCCACCGCCTGGCGCTTCCAGAGCCGGTGGATGCCGAGCGACATCAGGTCGTTCATCAGGTCGTAGCGTGAGGCCACGGAATCGAAGACCTGGCGCACCCGCCCTGCCTTCTCCTCGACCGGCACCTCCTGGTAGCCGAAGTGGGTCGTCTCTCTGTCGGACATGGCCTGCCCCCCCTCAAGATGGCGAGGATTCTACACGATCATCCCTCGAACCCCGCCGCAACGCGCCGGGGGTCCCCAACCTCGCGGTCCGGGGAGACCCTCGCCGGTCAATCCCGGGCGTCCTCCTCGCGTATCGTCTCATAACCCTCGTCGCGAACGTCCTGGATCAGCCGATCGACATTGTCTGCCGAGGCGCCGACCATCTCCATGGCCGCCGCTCCAAGACGCAGGCTCGCCTCGATCGCATCCGGGTACGCCTGGGTGGCGCCGGCCTCGCGGAGCCGTGCGCTCTGCTCCAGATCCCGCGCCCGGGCAATGATGGGCACACCGGGATAACCCTGGTGGAGAAACGCGACCGTACGCAGCGCCGTATCCGGGTCGTCGATGGTCATGACAATGAGGGCGGCCCGCTGCCCCTGGAGGGTAGCGAACAACCCCGCATCGGAGACGTCACCGTAGAAGACCGGATAGCCATCGGCACGTCCTTGGGCCACCCGAGCGAGATCCCGGTCGTAGGCCGTGAATGGAACCCCGCTGGCATGCAAGAGTGTGGCAATGGTGTGCCCGACCCGCCCGTAGCCACAGATGATCATGTGATCCGCGAGTGTGGCGGGGGCATCCATGCCAAGCCCCTCGATCCCGGCGGGCCCACCCACGGGCGAGCGACCCGTGAGCCGGGCGGCGATCTGGTGGTTGTAGCGAATGAGAAAGGGCGCGATGACCATCGACAGCAGCACCGACATCAAGGTCACCTGCTCCGCGTGTCCGCCAATCACCCCGGCGTCGAAGGCGATCGCGAGCAGGGCGAAGCCGAATTCACCGCCGACGGCAAGCAGCAGACCACAGCGCCAGGCCGTGGTGGTATCGATGCCGGCGCTACGCACCAGGGGTGCGACCAGCAGGGTCTTGGTCACCAGGAGGACCAGGGCGCCCAACAGCGCGAGGTGCCAGATCTCAGGGACCGCGGAGAGGTCGAAGAGCATGCCGATGCCAATGAAGAAGAGCCCCAGCAGCACGTCGCGGAAGGGGCGAATCGCGGATTCGATCTGATGCCGGAACTCGGTCTCGCCCAGCATCATGCCAACCAGGAAGGCCCCGAAGGCCATCGACAGCCCAAGGCTGCTCGTCACCCCCGCCGCGGCAAGGGAGACAAAGAGCGCCGCGAGGGTGAAGAGCTCAGAGGAGCGCCGAGCCGCAATGGCGTGGAACAAGGGGCGTAACAGGCGGCGGCCGACGAAATAGACCAAAGCGAATGCGAGCGCGGCCTTGACCACCGCCCAGCCCAGCGCACCCGCCAAGTCCCAGGGATCCGCGGCCTGCCCCAAGACGGGGATGACCACGACAAAGGGAACCGCCGTAACGTCCTGAAAGACCGAAATGGCGAGCCCCAGACGGCCATGACGGCTATGCTCTTCGCGCTGCTCCGCGAGCTGCCTGCTGATGATGGTCGTGGAGGACTGCGCGAAGACCGCGCCGACGACGAAGGCCGCCGCGGGCGGAAGACCGATCAGCCAGGCGAGCACAGCCACGGCGGCGGTGGTCAGCACCACCTGGGCGGTGCCGAGGCCGAGCACGGTATGCCGCAGGGCCTGGAGCTGCGGCAGCGAGAAGCTCAGCCCGATGGTAAACAGCAAGAAGACGATGCCGTATTCGGCGAGCAGCCGTAGCTCGTGCCCTTCGATCACCGGACCCGGGGTGTAGGGGCCGAGGAGCACACCCACCAGCAGATAGCCCAGCACCGGCGGTGCATGCAGGCGCTGGAATACAGCCACCACGGCAATGGAGGCGCCCAGCAGCAGCACGAGCTGCATCAGGGGTTGATCGATCATCGCACGGCCTCCCCCGTGAGCGCCCCAGACCCGCCACCGCGCCTCGGCACCGCTTTATACCGCCCCGGCGGGCCTGGAGTCCCCCTCAGCCGCCACCTTGATCGGACCCGACCAAGGGCCAGCCCCCCACCAGACACCGCGAGCAGGACCTGACCGTCAGCCGGCGAGGGCCTTCTCGGCGCGCTTGCGAAAGACGCGCATCTCCTTGGCGGCCTGCACGTCCCCCTTGGCCTCAGCGGTCGCGATGCCCTGATCGAACGCCGCGATGGCCTCGGCGTAGCGGGACAGGGCCATCAGGGCCTTGCCATAGAGCTTCCAGGCCGCGGAATAGCCCGGGTCCAGCCGCACCGCTTCCGCCAGGTGGCTTGCGGCCTTGGCCGCATCCTCCGCCTTCAGATACGCGCTGCCAAGGCCGTAGCGCAGCAGGGCGGTGTCCTGGCCCCGGGCCAGCATAGCCTCGAAATTGTCGATGATGCTCATACAAGCCCTCGCCAGTTGGGATGCGTCCACGGGACCAGCGCCTCGGCCCTGGGACTCTTGGCGCTCGGCCCTAGGGGTCACCGCATCCAGAAGGCCGGGGTCAGCAGCACCAGCAGGGTGAAGATCTCCAGGCGCCCGAGCAGCATGGCGAAGCACAGGATCCACTTGGCCGGGTCGCTCAGGGCGTTGTAGTGGGCACCGACCGCGCCCAGACCCGGCCCCAGGTTGTTGATGCAGGCTGCCACGGCCGAGAAGGCGGTCATCAGATCCAGGCCAGTGGCCGCCAACAGCAGGTACATGAAGGTGAAGCTGGCGACGTAAAGGGAGAAGAAGCCCCAGACCGCGTCCACCACGCGGTGGTTGACGCTCTTCCCGCCGACGCGCACAGGCAGTTGGGCATTCGGATGCACCAGCCGGCCGACCTCCCTCAGGCCCTGCTTGATGAGCAGCAGGAAGCGGATCACCTTGATCCCGCCCCCGGTGGAACCGGCGCAGGCGCCCACGAAGCTGGCAAAGAGCAACAGGATCTCGATGAAGGGCGGCCAGAAATAGAACTCCGCGGTGGTGAATCCGGTGGTGGTCCCGATGGACACCGCCTGAAACAGCCCCTTGGTGAAGGAGGTCTCCCAATCGATGTAGGTGTCCGTGTAGTACAGGGCCACGGTCACCGTCAGGGTGACACAGGCGATCAGCAGCAGGTAGAAGCGAAACTCGGCGTCGCGCCAATAGGCGTAGCCATCGAGGCGCCGCACGGCCACGAAGTGCAGGGCGAAGTTGACACCGCCCAGGATCATGAAGATCACCGCGATCATCTCGATGGCGGTGCTGTCGAAGTAGCCGATGCTGAGGTCATGGGTGGAGAAGCCACCGATGGCGACGGTCGCGAAGGCGTGGCCGACGGCATCGAACAGGGTCATGCCCGCCCCCCAGTAGGCCAGGGCACAGGCCACGGTGAGCCCGAGATAGATGTACCAGAGCGCCTTGGCGGTCTCGGTGATGCGCGGGGTGAGTTTGGTGTCCTTCATGGGGCCCGGCATCTCGGCACGATAGAGCTGCATGCCGCCCACCCCGAGCATGGGCAGCACCGCCACCGCCAGCACGATGATCCCCATGCCACCCAGCCACTGGAGCTGCTGGCGGTAGAAGAGGATGGACTTGGGCAGGTCGTCGACGCCCAGGATCACGGTGGCGCCGGTGGTGGTAAGGCCGGAGATGGACTCGAAGATGGCGTTGGTAGGCGAGAGGCTGAGCTCGTCGACGAGCATGAAGGGCAGGGCCCCGGCCACTCCCAGGACCACCCAAAACAGCGCCACCACCAGGAAGCCATCGCGCAGACGCAGCTCATGGCGGCCCTTCACCACCGGCAGCAGGATCGCGAGTCCGACCCCTAGGATCGTCACGAAGGCCGTCAAGAAAGACCAGGCCTCCCCCTCCCGATACAGCGCGGAGATCAGGACCGGGGGCAGCATGGTGAAGGAGAAGATCGTGAGCAGGAGCCCCAGGACCCTCTGGACCGCCCAGGGATTCATCTAGAGGAAGGTCACGCCGACCTGGAACAGACGTTCCACCTCGCCCACCTTGCGCTTGTCCTGGAGGAACAGGATCACGTGGTCCTCGGACTGGATCACGGTATTGTGATGGGCGATCAGCACCTCATCCCCCCGCACGATGGCCCCGATGCTCGCCCCCTTCGGCAGGCTGAGGGACTCGATGGCGCGCCCCACGACCTTGCTCGAGGTCTCGTCGCCATGGGCGATGGCCTCGATCGCCTCCGCCGCGCCGCGCCGCAGCGAATGGACCATCACCACGTCGCCGCGGCGGATATGCCTGAGCAGGCTGCCGATGGTGGCCTGCTGGGGCGAGATGGCCACGTCGATGGGACCGCCCTGCACCAGGTTGGCGTAGGCCGGGCGGTTGATGATGGCCATCACCTTGCGCGCCCCCAGGCGCTTGGCCAGCATGGCGGAGAGGATGTTGGCCTCGTCGTCGTTGGTCACCGCGCAGAAGACGTCCGTGTTCTCCACGTTCTCCTCCAGCAGCAGGTCCTCATCGGCCGCATCCCCATTGAGCACGATGGTCTTCTCCAACTGCTCGGCGATC
>JBLMWY010000485.1:0-10478 GCA_050257475.1 Bdellovibrio bacteriovorus | reverse complement strand
GCGCCGGCATCGGTCTCGCGCTCATCCTCCGCTGCCTGCTCGGCCTGCGGCTGGAGCGCGACCGTCTGGTGATCGATCCGGTCATGCCACCGGTCCTGGACGGGCTCCAGGCGGGGCTGAGGCTGATGGACCATGAGCTGGAGGTGACCTATCGCATCAGGAGAAGGGGCTGGGGCCCCAGGACCTTGACCATCAATGGGGTTGGCCTCGCCTTCGAGCGGGGTGACTCCCCCTATCGGACTGGGGCGGCGGAGGTCCCCCTCGAGGCCTTCCGCGCCGGCCTCACCGCCGGCCTCAATCGGCTCGGCGTCGAGCTCGGCTAGGGAGAGGAGGGCCACATGCCATCCCGACACCTGATCGGCTCGCATCCCGCGACTTCCAGGTGCTCGCGACAGCGCGTGCCAGGGGCCCGGGGCAAAGACCCCGTCCGATAGAGAGCGGGGTAGGGCACGGAGTCATGGCAAAGCAGGCGATCCCGCATCGCGTGACCGGGGCGAGCTTCCTGGGCTCGGTCCAGAACCTCACCACCTCCGAGGTCGGCGGGCAGGCCCGCTGGATGTTCGTGGGGCTCATCGCCTTCCTGTTCGCGATCAACGGCATGAACGTGGTCAACAGCTACGTGGGCCGAGACTTCATGACCGCGATCGCCGATCGGAACCGGGCCGAGTTCATCCGGCAAGCGTTCTTCTACCTGGGCGTCTTTGCCATCTCCACCCTGCTCTCGGTCTTCTCCCGCTACACGGAGGAGCGTCTCGGGCTCCTCTGGCGCGGTCTGCTGACGCGCCAGGCGGTCGACCGCTACCTCGCCGAAGGCAGCTACTACCGCCTAGAGGCCGCCCGGACCCTCGCCAACCCGGACGAGCGCATCACCGAGGACGTGCGCACCTTCACCGTGACCACCCTGTCCTTCGTGCTCATGGTGCTCAACAGCAGCTTCACGGTGGTCGCCTTCGCCGGGGTCCTATGGTCCATCAGTCCCCTGCTGTTCCTGGTGGCTGTCGGCTATGCCGCCGGCGGCTCCCTGATGACCATCCTGCTCGGCCGCCCCCTCATCAGGCTCAACTATGACCAGCTCGACCGGGAGGCCGACTTCCGCAGCCGCCTGGTGCATGTGCGGGAGAACGCGGAGGAGATCCTGCTCGCGGGGGCCGAGGCACCCCTGCAGGGGCGGCTGGTGGACCGCCTCGGGGCCCTGATCCGCAACTTCGGGCGGATCATCGGCGTGAACCGCAACCTGGGCTTCTTCACCACGGGCTACAACTGGCTGATCCAGATCATCCCGGCCCTGATCATCGCCCCGGCCTACATGGACGGGCGGGTGGAGTTTGGTGTGGTGACCCAGTCCGCCATGGCCTTCTCGACCCTGGTGGCGGCCTTCTCCCTCATCATCACCCAGTTTCAGTCCATCTCGAGCTTCGCGGCCGTGGTCGCGCGCCTGAGCTCCCTGGTGGAGGCCGTTGAGGAGAGGCCGAGGTCCCCGTGTCCCCTCGAGACTCGCCCCGGAGACGGTGGGCTGGGCTACGAGGGCCTCAGCCTAAGCTCGGACGATGACGGTCGGGCCCTGATCACCGGACTCTCGATCGAGATCCCGCCGGGCGTCCGGGTCCTGGTGCGGGCCGGGGACGGGGCCGCCACCGTGGCCCTGTTCCGGGCGACCGCGGAGCTGGAGATCCGGGGCGAGGGGTGCGTCAAACGCCCTGCCGGCCCGGGGCTGCGGTTCCTCGCGGAGCGGCCCTACCTGCCGCCCGTCGGCTTACGCTCGATGCTGGTGCCGACCAGGCGGGAGGGGGCCTTCTCCGACGAGCGACTCCTGAGGCTCCTCGGGGAGTGGGACCTGGAGGTGGTCGTCGCGCGGGCGGGGGGACTGGACAGGGAGCAGGACTGGGACAGCCTCCTGACCCTCGCGGAGCAGCAGCTCCTTGCCTGTGTCCGCGTCCTCTTGGCGAGGCCGCAACTGGTGCTGCTCGATCGACCGGCCACCGCGCTCGGAGCCGAGCGTATCGGCCAGGTTCTGGAGCGGCTTGCGGCGGCGTCCATTGGCTACGTGCAGCTCGGTGGGGCCGAGGGGTCGGCGGCATGCTATGAGGCCATCCTGGAGATTCACGGGGACGGGGGCTGGGGCTGGGTTGGTGAGCCTCCGGTTGGAACCGCGGGTGATCCTTCGGAACTGAATGCATCGGAGGCGACTCGATGAGCAGCGCGATCCTGGACGATTTCGCGGACCTCTCCGGCTGGGCGGCCATCACCTCCGGCCAGTCCGTCCTGCGTATCTCCCCGGAGCGGGGCCGCTCGGGCGGGGCCATGCGCCTGGACTTCGACTTTCGCGGCGGCGGGGGCTTCGTGGTGGCGCGCAAGGCCTTTGACCTGACCCTGCCCGAGGACTACCGCTTCAGCCTCGGCATCCGCGGCCGGGGGCCGAGCAACATCCTCGAATTTAAGCTGGTGGACGCCTCCAACCAGAACGTCTGGCGGTGGCGGGAGGACGCCTTCGAGCTGCTGGAGGACTGGCGAACCCTGAGCATCAAGAGCACCCAGCTCCCCTTCGCCTGGGGCCCGTTGGGTGGTGGCCCCGCCCGGTCGATCGCCGCCATCGAGCTCGTCATCGCCGCGGGTCCGGGCGGGGCAGGGACCGTCTGGGTCGAAGATCTACGCCTGGAGGACACCAGCTACTACCTGACCCCGGTGGTCGAGGCGAGCAGCGCCCGACCGGGCTGCGAGGCCTGTCATGTCTGGGACCCTTCGCCCTCCACCTGCTGGCGCAGCGTCGCGACCGACACCCCCCAGGCGCTGTTGATCGATTTCGGCCAGGAGCGCGAGTACGGGGGGCTCGTGATCCGCTGGGACCCGGATCGCCGCCCCCGGGTCTTCGACGTCCAGCTCTCCAGCGACGGGGACCAGTGGCAGACCGGCTATTCGACGGGGCAGGGGGTCGCCGAGGAGACCTATGTCTATCTGCCTGAGGCGAGCTCACGCTTTGTCCGGCTCAACCTGCGTGGCGGGGGCGGGGGTCAAGGTGTCGGCGTCATCCAGGTGGAGGTGCAGCCCCATGGCTTCTCCCGCTCCATCAACGACCTCTTCACGGCCATCGCGGCGCGGACCCGGCCCGGGCTCTATCCCAAGTACCTGCTGGGGCGTCAAACATATTGGACCCCGGTGGGGACGGGGGAGGACCTCACCCAGGCCCTCTTCAACGAGGAAGGGCTGGTGGAGGTGGACAAGGGGGCCTTCTCCATCGAGCCCTTCCTGCTTATCGAGGGTCGGCTCATCACCTGGGCGGACGCGGAGCTCAGTCAGGCCCTGGAGCGGGGCTACCTGCCGATCCCATCCTCCCAATGGCGCATCGGCGACCTCCGCCTGACGACGACCGCCTATGCCAGGGGGCCCTGCGGGGCCTCCACCCTCTTCATCCGGTACCGCATCGCCAACGATTCGGATGTGGCGCGGCCAGTCACCTTGTTCGCCGCCATCCGCCCCTTCCAGGTGACGCCGACCTGGCAGCATTGGCAACGATTCGGCGGCGTCACCCCGATCGGCGAGCTGGAGCACGCGGAAGGCTACATCTGGGTCGATGGCCGCAAGCGGGTCATCCCCCTGAGCCCGGTCAGCGGGTTCGGCGCCGCCAGCTTCGCCCAGGGGGCGATCACGGAGCACCTGAGGGCGGGTGCCTTGCCGAGTCAGGACAGGGTGAAGGACCCCTTCGGCTACGCCTCCGGCGCCCTGCGCTTCGACCTCGAGATCCCGGAGCGCTCCGCCCGCGAGGTCTATCTCGCCGTCCCCTTTGGTGAGTCCACGCCTAGGGTGGATGCCCGAAGGGCGATCCGCCACCGTCACCCTGCCACTTACCAGGGTGGCGGAACCGCTATCGCCTTCGAGCCCGCCGAGGAATTCGACCGTGCGTTAGCCGATTGGGAGGAACGGCTGGGCGCCTTCGAGATCCAGGTGCCAGCCGGCGCCGACCAGGTCGTGCAGACCCTCAGGACCGCCGTCGCCCATTGCCTGATCAATCGGGACGGACCCGCCCTGCAGCCTGGACCGCGCCGCTATTCCCGATCCTGGATCCGCGACGGGGTCCTGATGGCCGCCGCCCTGGCCCGGTTCGGGCTCTCCGAGCCCGGCCGCGACTTCATCCGCTGGTATGCGGGTTATCAGAGCGAGGACGGCAACCTCCCGGACTGCGTGGATCGGGACGGGTGCGAGTGGCTGCCGGAGTTCGATAGCTGGGGGCAGCTCATCTTCGCCGTGATGGACCAATACCGGTTCAGCGGCGACCGGGCCTTCCTCGCCGAGGTCTGGCCCGCCGTGCTGAGGTCGGTGGCCTATCTGGAGCGGCTGCGCGCCCAGCGCCTGACGCCCGAGTATCAGGCGCCAGAGAAGCGGGCCCGCTACGGACTGCTGCCCGAGTCCATGAGCCACGAGGGCTACATGGCCCACCCGGTCCACGCCTACTGGGATGACTTCTGGGCCCTGCGGGGACTCAAGGACGCCGCGGAGATGGCCGAGATCCTGCGCGATCAGGCTGAGGCCCACCCCTTCGCCGCCCTGCGCGACGGCCTCCAGCGGGACCTCTATGCCTCCCTGGATCTGGTCATCCGGGGGCACGGTCTCGACTTCGTGCCGGGCTCGGTGGAGCTGGCCGACTTCGACCCCGCCGCGACCTCGATCGCCCTCACGGTGGCGGATGAGCTGCATCACCTGCCGCGCCCGGCCATCGATCAGACCTACGAGAAGTACCTGGCGGGCCTTCGCGCCCGGGTCCGGGGCGATATCCCCTGGGCCAACTACAGCGCCTACGAGGTCCGCATCGTCGGGGCCCTGGTGCGGCTGGGTCGGCGCCAGGAGGCCCACGAGCTTCTCGACTTCCTTCTTGCAGACCGGCGCATCCAGCCCTGGAACCAATGGCCCGAGATCTCCTGGCGCGATCCGCTGGGGCCGAGCTTCATTGGCGACATGCCCCATAGTTGGATCGGCGCCGAGTACATCCTGGCGGTGCGCAGCCTCTTCGCCTACGAGCGCGAGGCCGACCGCAGCCTGGTGATCGCCGCCGGGATCCCGGAGGGCTGGCTGGCCGAGGGCGGGGAGGTCGAGGTCCGCCGCCTGCCGACCTACCACGGCCGGTTGAGCTACCGCCTGCGCCGCGAGGGCCCGGATCGCTATCGGCTGACGCTCGGGGAGGGTCTGGCCGTGCCGCCCGGCGGTATCCTCGTCATGCCGCCGCTGCCCGGTCCGCTGCTGGAGGTCCAGATCGATGGCCGCTACAGTGCCGCCTTCACCCCGGACGCGGCCCAATGCCTCGACTGTCCGGCCGATCTGCTGCTGCGCTTCTGACGAGGCGCGGCCACCGGAGACGGCTGCGGGCTTCATCGGGTGAATAATGTCGAGACTCAGCCGGTGGGGCTCGGGTGCGGCTTGACGGGGCCCTCGGCGCGGGGGATGTAATCACGGCGAGCCGTGCCCGAGCCGGCGCTCACAGCCGAGCTTCAACAGGTATCACCCTTCAGATCAACCGCCAGAATGGAGACCCCCATGCGCAACGGTACAGAGACAGCCTCGGAGCCAACCCGCGGCCAGGGACCTGAGGAGACGTTTCGGATCCTCGCCGACGAGCTTCGGGCGGCGCGAGCGGAGGCGCGACGCCAGGGTCGGCGCCTCGGGGCCCTGACCTTCGCCTGCGGCCTGCTGCTGGGTGCCCTGGCCTGGTCGGTCATCCCCTCCTTCTCCTTGGCGGAGGCTACTCAGCCGCGGCAGGCCTTCGCCACCGCCCTGAGCGCGGAGGAGCGGGCCGCGCGACGCGCGGAGCTGGTGGCCATGCTTCCGGCGGACAGGCGGCAGCAGCTCGATGCCTTCGAGCGGGAGGCGGCCTGGGTCACGGGGTACATGCAGACCTGGGAGCCAGGCCAGGCGGGTGCGGTGGTCGCCTTGATGCTCTTCAAGATGGCCCAGAGCATGGACACCATGCCCTCCATGGATCAGCAGATGCGGGCCATGAGTGGCCAGATGGGGGCCCTGCCGGCGATCGTCGCGGAGCTCTCCGCCATCAACGCCAAAATGCACGTCATCACCGCGACCATGGATTCCACCATGGGCCGCGCCGGGCGCATGATGCCCTGGATGCCCTTCTCGCCCTGACTGCAAGCCGAGCCTCAGGGTCCGTGCCCTTCGCTTGGGCGCCTGAGCCAAGGCGCGGGCGTGTGGCCTTATCCGGGCTCTTGCGCGAGCCGATCGGCCGGGGCCTCGCTGGATCTCTTGCCCCGGAAGATGCGCTTGATCACCACGTAGAAGAGCGGGACGAAGAAGATCCCCAGGAGGGTGGCGGCGATGGTGCCGCCGAGTACCCCGGTGCCGATGGCGTTCTGGCTGCCGGCCCCAGCGCCCGTGGCGAGCGCCAGGGGCAGAACCCCGAAGCCGAAGGCAAGCGAGGTCATCAGGATCGGCCGCAGCCGCATGCGCACCGCCTCCAGGGTGGCGGCGATCAGCGCCTTGCCCTCCTGCTCCATCTGGGACTTGGCGAACTCCACGATCAGGATGGCGTTCTTGGCCGACAGGCCGATGGTGGCCAGCAGTCCCACCTGGAAGTAGATGTCGTTGGAGAGGCCGCGGCCGGTGGCGGCCAGCAGGGCGCCGAGCACCCCCAGCGGCACCACCAGGATCACCGCGAAGGGGACCGACCAGCTCTCGTAGAGGGCGGCGAGCGACAGGAAGACCACCAGCAGCGACAGGGCGTAGAGGGCCGGCGCCTGGGAGCCGCTGCGCCGCTCCTCGTACGAGGTGCCCGACCACTCGTAGCCGATCCCAGGGGGCAGCTTGGCGATGAGCTCCTGGATCGCCGCCATCGCCTCGCCGGACGACAGTTCCGGCGCCGCCTGGCCCAGGATCTCCATCGACGGCTGGCCGTTGAAGCGCTCCAGGCGCGGTGAGCCGTAGCTCCAGCGGGCGGTGGCGACGGCGGAGAAGGGCACCATGGCCCCTTCGGTGTTGCGCACGTACCAGCGCTCCAGGTCCTCGGGGGTCATGCGCGCGGGGGCGTCGGCCTGGAGGTAGACCTTCTTGACCCGTCCCCGGTCGAGGAAGTCGTTGACATAGCTGCCACCCCAGGCGGTGCTGAGGGTGTCGTTGATGTCTGCGACCGCCACCCCGAGGGCGCCGGCCTTGGCGTGGTCCACCTCCAGCCGCAGCTCAGCGGTATCGTCCTGACCATTGGGCCGCACCCCCACCAGGCGCTTGTCCTGGGCGGCGAGGCCGAGGAGCTGGTTGCGGGCGGCGAGCAGGGCCTCGTGTCCGAGACCCGCGCGGTCCTGGAGCTGCACCGTGAAGCCCCCCGAGGTGCCGAGCTCCAGGACGGCCGGCGGCACGAAGGCGAAGACCATGGCCTCGCGGATCTGGGAGAAGGCGGCCATGGCCCGTCCAGCCAAGGCCTTCACGTGCTGATCCGGCCGCTGGCGCTCATCCCAGTGGCGCAGGTTGACGAATCCGATCCCCATGTTCTGTCCGCTGCCGCCGAAGCTGAAGCCCGCCACGGTGAACAGGGCCCGCACCGTCTCCTTCTCGCCCTCCAGGAAATGCTCTTCCACCTTGCGCAGCACCTCCAGGGTGCGCTCCTGGGTGGCGCCGGCAGGCAGCATCACCTGCGTGAACATCACTCCCTGGTCCTCCTCGGGCAGAAAGGAGGTCGGCATGCGGGCGAACAGCAGGCCGAGCACGGCGACGATGGCCACATAGATGGCGAGGAAGCGCAGGCCGCGCTTGAGGATGCCGCCGACCGCCGTCTCATAGCCCCGGGTGCCGCGCTCGAAGAGCCGGTTGAAGCCGCCGAAGAAGCCGCGCAGGAGACCCTTCTCGCCATGCCCGTGACCCTTCTCGACGGGCTTCAGCATGGTGGCGCACAGGGCCGGCGTGAAGACGATGGCCACCAGCACGGACAGGGCCATGGCCGAGACGATGGTGATGGAGAACTGGCGGTAGATCACGCCGGTGGAGCCGCCGAAGAAGGCCATGGGCACGAACACCGCCGAGAGCACCAGGCCGATGCCGATCAGGGCCCCGGTGATCTGGCTCATGGAGCGCTTGGTGGCCTCTTTGGGGGGCAGGCCCTCCTCGCGCATCACCCGCTCCACGTTCTCTACCACCACGATGGCATCGTCCACCAGCAGACCGATGGCGAGCACGATCCCAAACATGGTGAGGGTGTTGATGGAGAAGCCGAAGGCCGCCATCACGCCGAAGGTGCCGAGCAGCACCACCGGCACCGCAATGGTGGGGATCAGGGTGGCCCGCAGGTTCTGTAGGAACAGATACATGACCAGGAAGACCAGCGCCACCGCCTCCACCAGGGTCTTGACCACCTCCAGGATGGAGATCCGGACGAAGGGGGTGGTGTCGTAGGGCACCACGTAGCGGACCCCGGCGGGGAAGTAGGGCTGCATCTCGTCGAGCTTGGCGCGCACCGCGGTGGCGGTGTCGAGCGCATTGGCCCCGGCGGCCAGGCGGATGCCCATGCCCGCGGCGGGCTGTCCATTGAAGCGGGCCAGGGTGCCGTAGTTCTCCGCCCCGATCTCCACCCGGGCAAGGTCCCGCAGCCGCACCTCGCCCCCCTGGGCGCTGGTGCGGAGCAGAATCGCCTCGAATTCCTCGACCGTCTGCAGCCGGCTCTGGGCCGTGATGGTGGCGCTGAAGCCTTGGCCCGGCACCGCCGGGGTGCCGCCGAGCTGACCCGCCGAGACCTCGGTGTTCTGGGCCAGGATGGCGGCACGCACGTCACCCGGTGTGAGCCGGTAATTGTTGAGCTTGGCCGGGTCCAGCCAGATGCGCATCGCGTACTGGGAGCCGAAGATCTGGACCTCCCCCACGCCGCTCACCCGGGACAGCGGGTCCTGCACTGTGGAGACCAGGAAGTCCGAGAGATCGGCCTGGACCTGGGTCCCGTCATCGGAGACGAAGCCCACCACCATCAGGAAGTTGCGCGCCGACTTGGCCACCGTGACCCCCTGCGCCTGCACTGCCTGTGGCAGCAGGGGCAGGGCGGTCTGGAGCTTGTTCTGCACCTGCACCTGGGCGATGTCGGGGTTGGTGTCGGCGCTGAAGGTCAGGGTGATGGCGGCGCTGCCATAGGAGTCGCTGGTCGACGCCATGTAGAGAAGGCCATCGAGCCCGGTCAGCCGCTGCTCGATGACCTGGGTGACCGAGTCCTCCACCGCCTTGGCGGAGGCGCCTGGGTAGCGGGCGTTGATGACGACCGCGGGGGGCGCGATGGACGGATACTGGGCCACCGGGAGCTGGAGGATCGAGAGGGTCCCCGCCAGCATGATGACGATGGCGATGACCCAGGCGAAGATGGGCCGGTCAATGAAGAAATGGGCCATGGACTGGATCTCAGCGGGCGGCGGCCGTGGTCATGGCGCTCGGCGCCGTGCCGGAGCTGGGGGCCTCGGGGCCCGGGCCAGCCGCCTCCTCGGCTCGCACCAGGGTGCCGGGGCGGGCCCGCTGGAGCCCCTCGACGATCACCCGCTCGCCGCTGCTGAGCCCGCTGCCGATCACCCAGTCGCCACCCAGGGACTGCACCGTCTCCACGGGGCGTGCCTCCACCTTGCCCTCGGCGTTGACTACCATCAACTGGGCGCGGCCCCGCGCATCGCGGCTGAGCGCCGCGTGGGGCACCCGGATGGCACCGGCCAGCTCCCCCAGGGGCAAGCGGGCCCGCACATAGCTGCCCGGCAGCAGCTCACCCTCGGGGTTGGGGAAGCGGGCGCGCAGGGTCACGCTGCCGGTCCCCTCGTCGACGGTCACCTCGGAGAAGGCCAGGGTGCCGTCCAGCCCATACGCGGTCCCGTCCTCCAGCACCAGTTCGACCGGCAGGCCGTCATCCGCTCCGCGCCGCAGCTCCCCGGCCGCCAACTGGCGGCGGATGCGCAGCAGCTCCGCGCTGGACTGGGTCAGGTCCACGTAGATCGGATCGAGCTGCTGGATGGTCGCCAAGGCCGCCGCCTGATTGGCGGTGACCAGGGCCCCCGGTGTCACCGCGGAGCGTCCGATGCGCCCGGCGATGGGCGCCCGCACCTGGGTGTAGTCGAGCTCGATGCGGGCCTTCTCCAGGGCGGCCGCCGCCGCGGCTACGTCGGCCTGGGCCTGCCTGGCCTCTGCCACCGCCTCGTCGTTTGACTGCTTGCTCACCGCGTCGCTCTTCTCCAGACCCGAATAGCGCTTGGCCTTAAGCTCAGCCATTCGGAGATTGGCCTCGGCCCGGGCGAGGGCCGCCTTGGCGCTGTCGAAGGCGGTCTGATAGAGGGCCGGGTCGATCTGGTAGAGGAGCTGACCGGACTCGACCTCGCTTCCCTCCTCGAAGGGACGCTCCTTGATGATGCCCGTGACCTGGGGCCGCACCTCCGCGATCAGGTAGGGTGTCGTGCGACCGGGCAGCTCGGTGACCAGGGGCACCGACTCGGCCTGGACCCGCAGGACGGTCACCACGGGTGCCGGCGGCGGGG
>JBLMWY010000484.1:0-3197 GCA_050257475.1 Bdellovibrio bacteriovorus | reverse complement strand
GATCCGCCAGCTCCCCCGCGGAGACCAGGCTCCCCTTGCGGTGCAGCAGCACGCTGAGCAGACGGATCTCCTGGGGCGTGAGGTGGACCGGCACCCCGTCCAGGCTCACCCGCATCTGGCGGGTGTCGAGCGCCAGGCCCCCGGAGCGCAGCACCGGCGAGCCCTGGCCGGCGGAGCGCCGCAGGATGGCCCGCAGGCGCGCCAGCAGCTCCTCCACCCGGAACGGCTTGGGCAGATAGTCGTCGGCCCCCGCGTCGATTCCCTCCACCCGCTCGCTCCAATCACCCCGGGCCGTGAGGATCAGCACCGGCAGGTCCCGCCCGGCCGCCCGCCAGCGCTTGAGCACGGCCAGCCCGTCCATGCCCTTAAGCCCCAGGTCCAGGACGGCGGCGGCATAGGGCTCGGTGTCGCCCCTGAACCAGGCCTCCTCCCCCGCGTCCGTGTGGTCGACCAGGTAGCCGGCCCCCTCCAGGGCCCGGATCAGGGTCTCCACGGTGCGGGGGTCGTCCTCCACCACCAGGATGCGCATCAGTCGTCCTCCTCCTGCTTGAGGACGGCGCCGGTGCCGGCGTCCAGGTGGACCTCGTAGAGCCGCCCGTCCGCATCCAGGATCTTCAGCTCGTAGACCCAGAGGCCATGCTTGCGCTCCAGCTCCGCCTCCAGGACTCGGCCGGGAAGGCGGGCCAGGGCCCGCTCATAGATCACCGTGAGCGGCAGGATCTCGCCCCGCTCGGTGGCGCGCCGGGCCCGGTCGTGGCTGCGATCCTCATCGGCCCACTCGCGGCGATCCCCGTCATCGGACCCACGCCCCTTGTCAGCCGCGGCGGGAATGGCCGCGAGGGTAGCCGTCAGGGCCAGGCACAGGAGGAGGGCGATGAATCGCATAGGCCGATTATGGGCCACCGCAAGCTGACAGTACGCTGACAGGCGGTGTCAGGCTGTCGCCAGGCCCCTGAGCCTAGAGTCTCCACCAAGCCCGGAGCCGGTTTCACGGCCGGTCGGGTCGCAGGGGCCCGTCGGGGCCCGACCGTCCACCCCATCGGGAGATCGCCCTATGACTCACCCAAGCCCCCTGGCCCTGACCGCCACCGCGGCACCACCGCGCGCCGAGCGCAGGGACCTGATCCGCGTCTGGGACCCCCTGGTCCGTCTCTTCCACTGGTCCCTGGCGGCGGCTGTCCTCACCGCCTTCCTCACCGAGGACGAGGTCCTCGGGCTGCACACCGCCGCCGGCTACACGGTGCTCGGCCTGATCGGCTTCCGGGTGCTGTGGGGCCTGATCGGGCCAAGTCACGCCCGCTGGTCGGACTTCGTGCGCGGACCCCGCGCCACCCTAACCTACCTCAAGGACGCCATTCGGGGACGCGCCGCCCGCCATCTGGGCCACAACCCGGCGGGGGCGGCCATGGTGGTCGCCCTGCTGCTGGGTCTCACCGCCACGGCGCTTTCGGGCATGGCCGTGCTGGGAGCCTCGGAGCTCAGCGGTCCCCTGGCCCCCTACCTCCAGGGAATCTCCCCCCAGGCCGCCCATCGGCTGGAGGACTTCCACGAGGTGGTGGCCAACCTGACCCTGCTCCTGGTCCCCCTGCACCTGCTGGGGGTCGCCCTGGCGAGCTGGCAGCATCGGGAGAATCTGGTGCGCGCCATGATCGATGGGCTCAAGCGGAGGGAGCGGTCATGAGAAGCGACCTCGTCCTGCGAGCTGCCGCGGGCGCCTTAATCGCCGCCCTCGGGAGCGCCCCCGCCCTCGCCTCGCCGCAGGCCCTGATCGCCGCCTACCAGGCCACCGGCGCCGGCCCCTTCGACCCCGCGGCCGGCGAGCGGGCCTGGACCGCCGAACACCGCCCGCCGGGCGCGAAAGAGCCCCGGAGCTGCGCCACCTGCCACGGCACCGACCTCACCCGGCCCGGGCGCCATGCCACCACCGGCAAGGTCATCGAGCCCCTGGCGGTCTCGGCAAACCCCAAGCGGCTCGCGGATGCCGAGAAGGTCGAGCTCTGGTTCGGCCGCAACTGCCGCTGGACCCTGGGGCGCGACTGCACCCCTCAGGAAAAGGGCGACTTCGTGCGCCTGATTGAGTCCCGCTGATACCCCCGAAACACCAGGAGAACCACATGAGCATCAAAGCCATCAGCGCCCTCGGCGCCCTGTTGATTGCGATGACGGCCACCGGCATCGCCCTAAGCGACCACGATCGGGAGGATCGGGACGACGACCACGACGGACGTCGCGGTGAGCTGCGGGGTTGGCTGCCCGAGGTCGGCGATCTGGCCCCGGTGACCAACGCCACCTATCGCGAGCAATGCGGCGGCTGCCACCTGGCCTATCCGCCGGGCCTCCTGCCGGCGGACGCCTGGCGGCGGGTCATGGGCGACCTGACCAACCACTACGGCGACGACGCCTCCCTGGATGCCGCCGCCTCCACCGAAATCCTCGCCTACCTCACGGCCAACGGCGCCGAAGGCAGCAGCCGGATCCGCTCCCGTGCCTTCGCCGCCGCCCCCATTCCCGGGGACGGACCGCCACGCATCACCGAGACCCGCTACTTCCAGCGCAAGCACGACGAGGTCCCCGTTCGGCTGGTGCGCGACAACCCAGGGGTCGGCAGCTTCAGCCGCTGCGAGACCTGCCACGGCGGGGCCGAGCAAGGCCGCTTCGACGAGGACCAGGTGCGCATCCCCGGCGTGGGCCGCTGGGACGACTGAGGACTGCCCGCACCCTTCAAACCCCTCCTTCCCCCTGACGAGCCCCTCCTTCCCCCTTGAGGGGGAAGGCCGGGATGGGGGTGAGAGCCTGCGGCTGGCGCCGCGGTATCAGGCAGGCCTTCCACCCCCCTCCTAGCCTCCCCCCTGCCGGGGGGAGGAACTGGCTGTGGTGCTTGACTTCTGTCTTGGTGTACCGCGCCCCAGATCGCCTCCCGCACGGCCTCCATGTTGTCGAGGACGTCGTTGTTCCAAAAGCGCAGCACCCTGTAGCCCTGGCCGTGAAGCCAAGCCGTCCTGGCCTCGTCCGAGTCACGCCGCTCGGCGTGCTGACCCCCATCGACTTCGATCACCAGGCCAGCCTCGATGCAGACGAAGTCGCAGATAAAGCTGCCGAGGGGATGCTGGCGGCGGAACTTGAGGCCCGCGACCCGCCTGTCGCGCAGATGCCTCCAAAGCAAGCGCTCAGCATCCGTCATTCCGCTTCGCAGCCGA
>JBLMWY010000483.1:0-7606 GCA_050257475.1 Bdellovibrio bacteriovorus | reverse complement strand
TAGCGCTCGATCAGCAGCAGCCGGCCGTCCTCGGAGAGGTCGTGGCAGAAGAGTCGGGCGTCACCCATTGCGAACAGGGTCCGGGTCTCGCCGGTGGAGGTCGAGATCCCGGCGACGTGCGTGCCGCCCCAGATGTGTTGGCCGCGCGCGGCATAGATGAGGGCCCCATCGGGGGAGAAGGCGCAGGGGATATCCAACTGATCGCGGGGGGTGGGCACCAAGTAGGCCCCAGTCTCGATATCGACGAGATGGAGTTTGTGGCGCTCGTCGCCCAGCGGGTCGCAGGTGAACGCCAGGCGCCTCTCCTGGCGGTCCGGGACCACCGCCTTGACAGCGGCGCAGGGGGGCACGAAGAGCGCCTCGGGGGCACCCCCGCCCTTCTCCAGAGCGTAACGGCGAATCTCCAGCCTTCCCTGCCAGGGCTCAACCGCCGCGTACAGACGGGTGGCCTCGCGATTGAGAGACACCCCGCCCAGCTCGGTCACCCGATCGTAGGCCAAGGGATCTTCCGGTGCGGGGCCAGCCCACGCGGGTCTCACGGCCGCCGCGGTGGCGAGCAGGAGTGTCCAGAACGCCAGGGTCTTTCTTGTCAGCGTCGCCACGGTGAAGCGCGTCCTAGCCCAAGATTCGCACCTCTCCTCTGACCACGCTGCGACGCCGGCGTGCGGGTGTCCCCTTGTCTGCTATTTCTCCCGCGGATAGGGCCAGGCCATGATGCCCCCCTCCATCACCTTGACGTTGCGCCAGCCGTGGGCGTTCAGGATGGCGGCGCCCTCGTAGCCGCGCAGCGAGATCTTGCAGTAGAGGATAATCTCCTTGTCCTTATCCTGCGGCAGCTCGCCAAGGCGCCCGCGCAGGGCCCCCAGGGGGATCAGGGTCTCGCCGATGCCCAGGCGCATCTCCTCGAACTCAGCCGGGCTACGGGTGTCGAGGATGAAGCAATCGGTCCCGCTGTCCACACGCTGCTTGACCTCCATCGCTGAGAGCCCTTGCATGCGGCCCGCGAGCTTGTTCTCCATGACATGGGCCGCGACGATCACATGGTCCAGGGCCAGTGAATAGGGCGGGGCATAGGGCAGATCCGCGTTGACGAGGTCGTCCACGGTCAGGTTTCCGCGAATCGCCATGGCCACGGTGGCGACGCGCTTGCTCACATCGCCCGGGCCGATGCATTGGAAGCCCAGGATGCGGCCGCTCTCGCGGTCGGCCACCAGCTTGCTGATCAGCAGCTTGCCACCCATGAAGACGGGGATGTCGAGACCTGAGATGGTCGCGGTCTCGATGTCGCTCCATCCCAGGTCCCGAGCCTGCTGGGCCGAGATCCCGGTGAAGCCCACGGTGTAGTCGAAGATCTTGCAGATGCCGGAGTGGACGATGCCCGGGAAGCGGGCGCTGCTGGGCTGGACCAGGTTCTGCCCGGCCACCCTGCCCTGCAGGTTCGCGAGATCGCCATAGGGGGCCCGCACCTTGCGCCCGGTGATCAGGGAGGTGCACTCCACGCAGTCGCCGACGGCATAGACGTCTGGATCGGAGGTCTGCATGTGCTCGTCCACCCGGATGCCGCCGGCCTCGCCGATCGCGATGCCGGCGGCCTGGGCTAGCCCCACATTGGGTCTGACCCCAACGGCCACGACGGCGAGCTGGCAGGGCAGCTCAGTGCCGTTGTCGAGCTTGACCCCGGTGAGCCGCCCGTCCTCACCGAGAAACTCCGCCACGCCGTTCCCGACGATGATGTCGGGACCGTGCGCGCGGACGTGCCGCTCCACCAGCTTGGCCAAGTCTGGGTCCAGAAAGGGCAGGATCTGCCGGGTCTTCTCGATGACGGTTGTATGGATGCCCGCCAGGCGCAGGGCCTCGCAGACCTCGAAGCCGATCAGCCCTCCGCCGACCACGACCGCCTTGTCCGCTGCCCCCTGATCCCGCACCGCGCGCAGGGCGTCCGCGTCGGCCATGGAATGTAGGGTGTGCACCCCCTCGAGCTCGAAGCCCGGGGCGGACGGGCACACCGGCGTCGCCCCGGTGGCGATAACCAGCCGATCATAGGGAACCGTATAACGTTCATCGCTCGGGAGGTGCTTGTAGGTGACCGTCTTAGAGGCCCGGTCGATGTGCACCGCCTCGCACTCCACCAGGGCCTCGATGTGCTTCGCCTTGCCATAGAAGGCCGGGTCGCGGACGATCCCGGCCGGGGTGCAGATCAGCAGGTTTCGGTCGTCAAAGGTACCGCCCACGTAGTAGGGAAAGCCGCAGGACGCCATGGAAAGGTCCGGCTCCCGCTGGATCAGGGTGATATGGGCAAATTCGTCCATGCGTCTTGCCTTGGCGGCGGCCTTGGGGCCAGCGGCGGAGCCGCCGATGACGACGATACGGAGGGGTTGCGACGACATAAGCAGGCTCCCTGAGGTGGCGGCAGCGAAGTAGCGGGAAATGGCGGGAAATGGGGCCAGGATTGACGGCGACCGGGCCCGACGACCGACCCCAGGCGCCATCGCTGCCCCTGCCAGCGAGTCTGACCCTGTGGCGACGACGGGGAATTGACGATGCGCAACCGCCTGGCCGCAGATTCCTGATGTCTGTCAACCGAACCTATGGATCGATGAGGATCATCGATGTCACCCCAGCCATGCGCGGCGCCGGAAGCCACATAAGCTCCCTGTGCGCTGGCCGAGGGGCCGCGAGGGGGCGCGGCTATCTGGGTTTATTTCCTTAATTGGATCAGGAAATTGCGGATTGTCATAGGCGTCGACAAGTGCCGCGCCTATCGTCGCTGCCAGGCTCTTCGTGCCTAGCCTGACCCTGGCCCGCAGGAGCCGAGCCCAGGTCCTCAGAGCGTCCCACTAGCGAGAAAAACGCCCATGTTCGATTCCACGATGGTCGAGCTCTCGCGCTGGCAATTTGCCGCCACCGCGATGTACCACTTCCTGTTCGTGCCCCTGACTCTGGGGCTGTCCTGGATCCTGGTGATCATGGAGTCCGTGTATGTCATGACCGGACGCGAGATCTATAGGGACATGACCAAGTTCTGGGGCAAGCTGTTTGGCATCAACTTCGCCCTGGGGGTCACCACGGGGCTCACCATGGAGTTCCAGTTCGGGACCAACTGGGCCTACTACAGCCACTATGTCGGCGACGTCTTCGGGGCGCCGCTGGCCATCGAGGGGCTCATGGCCTTCTTCCTGGAGTCCACCTTCATCGGGCTCTTCTTCCTCGGCTGGGAGCGGCTCACCAAGGTCCAGCACCTCACGGTCACCTTCCTCACCGCCCTGGGATCGAACCTCTCCGCCCTGTGGATCCTGATCGCCAACGGCTGGATGCAGAACCCGGTGGGCTCCGAGTTCAGCTACGAGACCATGCGCATGGAGATGGTGAGCTTCTGGGAGGTGCTGATGAACCCGGTGGCCCAGGTGAAGTTCGTGCATACGGTGGCGGCGGGCTATGTGACGGCCTCCATGTTCGTGCTCGGCATCAGCTCCTGGTACATGCTCAAGGGCCGGGATCTGGCCTTCGCCAAGCGCTCCTTCTCGGTGGCGGTGGGTTTCGGGCTTGCCTCCATCCTCTCGGTGATCCTGCTGGGGGACGAGTCTGGCTATGAGGTGGGTGACGTCCAGCGGGTGAAGCTCGCCGCCATCGAGGCGGAATGTGAGACGGAGCCCCCACCGGCGGCCTTTACGGTGATTGGCTTCCCGAGCAACGCGGACGAGGAGACCCACGGGGCCATCAAGATCCCCTATCTGATGGGGCTCATCGCCACCCGCTCGCTGGACAAGGAGGTCACCGGGCTCAAGGACCTGATGCGGGAGCACGAGGTGCGCATCCGCTCCGGCATGCTCGCCTACGAGTACCTGGAGCGCCTGCGCAACGGCGAGGACACCCCCGGCAACCGGGCGAGCTTCGAGGAGCACAAGCAGGATCTCGGCTATGGCCTGCTCCTGAAGCGCTACACGGAGAACCCGGCCCAGGCCTCGGAGGAGCAGATCCGCCTTGCGGTCAAGGACACGATCCCGGAGGTCGCCCCGCTGTTCTGGAGCTTCCGGGTTATGGTGGCGGCGGGCTTCTGGATGCTGCTCCTGATGGTGCTGGGCTTCTACTAAAACGCCCGCCGCGTCATCCAGGACAAGCGCTGGCTGCTGCGGCTCTTCCTGCTCAGCATCCCGGTGCCCTGGCTGGCCGCCGAGACCGGCTGGTTCGTCGCCGAGTTCGGACGCCAGCCCTGGGCCATCGGCGAGGTGCTGCCGACCAGCATCGCGGTCTCCAGCCTCACGGCGGCGGACGTGGCCATGAGCCTCACGGGGTTCGTCGTCTTCTACACGGTGCTCTTCATCATCGAGATTTATCTGATGTTCAAGTTCGGCCGCCAGGGTCCGAGCTCGCTGCATACGGGCCGCTATCACCACGAGCGTGAGGCGGGCCGCGGGAGCGTCGGGGCGGCGCCGGCAACGGCACCCCAGCAGCGGGACGTCGGGGTCTGAACAGGTAACCGGGAGACACGACATGATCATCGACTACGAAATCCTGAAGCTCGCCTGGTGGGTGCTGGTGGGCGTGCTGTTCATCGGCTTCGCCGTCACCGACGGCATGGACATGGGGGTCGGCACCCTGTTGCCCTTCCTGGGCAAGAACGACGCGGAGCGGCGCGTCATCATCAATACGGTGGGACCCCACTGGGACGGCAACCAGGTGTGGCTCATCACCGCCGGCGGGGCCATCTTCGCCGCCTGGCCCCTGGTCTATGCGGCCGCCTTCTCGGGCTTCTACTTCGCCATGCTGCTCGCCCTCTTCGCCCTCTTCTTCAGGCCGGTGGGGTTCGATTACCGCAGCAAGATCGAGGACCCGCGCTGGCGCAGCGCCTGGGACTGGGGCCTCTTTATCGGCGGCGCGGTCCCGGCCCTGGTGTTCGGCATCGCCTTCGGGAACCTGCTCCAGGGCGTGCCCTTCCACCTGGACACCATGCTCCGGCCCTTCTACACCGGAAGCTTCTTCGGACTGCTTAACCCCTTTGCATTGCTTGCCGGCTTGGTGAGTCTGGGGATGCTGACCATGCACGGGGCCATCTGGCTGCAACTGCGCACCGAGGAGCCCATCGCCGGCCGGGCCAAGGTGTGGGCCAAGTGGACGGGGCTCGCCACCATCGTCGCCTTCGCCCTGGCCGGGGTCTGGATGAGCCTCGGGATCGAGGGTTACCGGGTGGTCTCCATGCCCGCGCTCGATGCCACCCCCAACCCCCTGACTAAGCAGGTGGTCCAGGAGGCCGGCGCTTGGCTCGCCAACTATCGGGATTATCCCTGGACCCTGGCCTTTCCGATCCTCGGGTTCGCAGGACTGGGGCTCGCCGTCCTGCTCTCCATGGCCGGGCGTGCCGGACTGGGGCTCATTCTGAGCGGGCTGGGGATCTCCGGCATCATCCTGACGGCGGGGGCCGCCATGTTCCCCTTCATCATGCCCTCCAGCACCAACCCGGGCTCCAGCCTGATCGCCTGGGATGCGGTCTCGAGCCACCGCACCCTCACGGTCATGTTCTGGGCGGCGGTGATCTTCGTGCCCATCATCCTTGGCTACACCACCTGGACCTACCGCAAGATGTGGCGCCGGGTGACGGTCGCGGAGATCAAGCAGCAGGAGCATTTGGCTTACTAAAGAAAGGGCCAAGGGCCGAGGGCCGAGGGCCGAGGCCAGTCTGGGTCTCTTCCTAGGCCCTCGGTCCTTGGCGTTCGGCCCTCCCAATTCGACCATCAACGAACCTGTGAGGTATGACCCGTGTGGTATTTCGCCTGGATCCTGGGCGTGCTGCTGGCCCTGGCCTTCGGCATCATCAACGTGATGTGGTACGAGTCTGAGAACTGTCTGGGAGACCCGGCGGATAAGGCGTGAGTCTGCCAACGGCATCGGACTTCTCCTTCCCTCCGGGCGGCCGGGCCCCGGCCCAGCCGCCCGCCTACCCTCGAGATCCGCTTGAGCATCCTGAGCTGGCTGAAGGCCCAACGGGGCCTGACCGGCCCTTGGCTGTCCCTGGCCGTGGGGCTGGGCCTGGTCGGCGGCTTCCTGATCATCGGCCAGGCCTGGCTGCTGGCCCGGGTGCTGGGCGCCGTGTTGTTCGACGGTGCCGATCTCGCGGCGGTGGAGCCTTGGCTCTGGGCCATGCTGGCCCTTTTCCCGCTGCGGGCCCTCCTGTCCTGGGGCTCGGAGCAGGCGGCCTTTCGGGGTGCCCTGGGGGTGAAGCTACACCTTCGCGAGGCCCTCTACGCCAAGCTGCAGGCGTTGGGGCCGGTGGCGCTTGGCGGGGCGCGCAGCGGGGATGTCGCCAACAGCCTGACCGATGGGGTCGAGGCCCTGGAGGCCTACTACGCCCGCTATCTGCCCGCCATCGCCCTGATGGCGGCGGTGCCCTTGGCGATCCTCGGCGTCCTGTGGCCCCTGGACTGGCTCTCGGGGCTCATCCTGCTGCTCACCGCACCATTGATCCCGCTCTTCATGATCCTGATCGGCAAGGGCGCCGAGCGGCTCAACCAGCGGCAATGGGGGCGGTTGGCGGGCCTCTCGGCGCACTTTCTCGAGGTGATCCAGGGCCTCACCACCCTGAAGATGCTCAACGCCAGCCGGCGCGAGGTGGAGACCCTGGCGCGGCTCTCCGACGACTACCGCCGAAGCACCATGGCCGTGCTCCGAGTGGCCTTTCTGTCCTCCCTCACCCTGGAGTTCTTTGCTTCCGTGAGCGTCGCCATAGTGGCGGTCTCCATCGGATTCCGCCTGTTCTGGGGTCAGATGGAGTTTATCCACGGCTTCTTCGTGCTGTTGCTGGCACCCGAGCTCTATCTGCCGCTGCGTAATCTGGGCGCCCAGTATCACGCCCGCATGGGGGCCATCGGCGCCGCCGAGCGCCTCATCGAGATCCTGGACAGCCCCAGCCAGATACCGAGGCGGCTCGGGGCTGCGACGCCCGACCTCCGTCAGGTCCCGATCCGCTTCCAAGCGGTGAGCTATAGCTATCCGGGCGAGCGCCCGGCCCTGGATGGGTTGAGCCTCGAGATCCGTCCCGGGGAGCGGCTCGCCCTGGTGGGACCGAGCGGGGCGGGAAAGAGCACGGTGGTCAACCTGCTGCTCGGCTTCGCGCGCCCGGACTCGGGTGAGATCTGGGTGGGCGACCGGCCACTGAGAGACCTGGACCTGGAGGACTGGCGCCGGCATCTCGCCTGGGCCCCCCAGAGCCCGCGCCTCTTCCACGGCACCCTGCTCGACAACATCCGCTTGGGCAGGCCGGGCGCCACCCTGCAAGAGGCGCAGACGGCCGCCCGACTGGCCCAGGCAGACGCCTTCATCGAGCGTTTGCCCCAGGGCTACCTGACCCTGGTCGGTGAGCGCGGTCAGGGACTTTCCGGCGGGGAGATCAGGCGCATCGCCCTGGCCCGCGCCTTTCTGCGGGACGCATCCCTGGTGATCCTGGACGAGCCCACGGCCAGCCTGGACGCGGAGAGCGAGCGGCAGGTCGCGGCGGGGATCGAGCGCTTGGCCGAGGGCCGAACCCTGGTCACTATCGCCCACCGGGCGGCGAGCATCCGGGCGGCGGATCGCGTCCTGGTGCTTCAGCAGGGTCAGGTCGTGGAGTCCGGCC
>JBLMWY010000482.1:0-4001 GCA_050257475.1 Bdellovibrio bacteriovorus | reverse complement strand
GCCCAGGGGATCGAGCGGGCCCACCTGGTTGGTCACAGCATGGGCGGCAAGGCCGCCATGTGGCTGGCCCTGACGAAGCCTGACCGGGTGAGCTCCCTGGTGGTCGCCGACATTGCCCCGGTGACCTACCGCAGCCAGCTCGGCCACCTGATCGCGGCCTTGATGGAGCTTCCGCTGGACGGGATCCGTGATCGCCGGGACGCGGGTCGCCAACTGAGCCGCTCCATCCCCTCGGGGGCGGTGCGGGGCTATCTGCTTCAGAATCTGGTCAAGGATGAGGCTGGGACTTGGCGCTGGCGGCTGAACCTGGCGGTGCTTGCCTCCGCCCTGGACGCCATCTCCGGCTTTCCAGACACCGCTGGGCGGCAGTTCCCCGGTCCGGTCCTGTTCCTCTATGGCGGCCGTTCCGACTATCTGACGGGCGAGGCGCTGCCGCAGATCCGCTCCCTCTTCCCCCTGGCGCGGCTGCGGGCCATCCCGGAGGCAGGACACTGGGTCTATGCCGACCAACCGGACTCCTTCACCGCCGCCCTCGCGGGGTTTCTCAAGGACTGAAGCGGCGATCTATACTCCCCGTTTTTCCGCGAATCGGGGGCTCAAGCCATGGCTCAAGGCAAGATCAACAAGGTGGTGCTGGCCTACTCGGGGGGGCTCGACACCTCCGTCATCCTGCGCTGGCTCCAGGAGAACTACGGCTGCGAGGTGGTCACCTTTACCGCCGACATCGGCCAGGGGGAGGAGCTGGAGCCCGCCCGCGCCAAGGCGCAGGCCGCCGGGGTAAAGGAGATCTATATCGATGATCTCCGCGAGGAGTTCGTGCGGGACTTCGTCTACCCCATGCTGCGGGCCAATGCACTCTACGAGGGGGAGTACAAGCTCGGCACCTCCATCGCCCGGCCCCTGATCGCCAAGCGCCTGGTGGAGATTGCCGTGGAGACCGGGGCGGACGCCATCTCCCACGGGGCCACCGGAAAGGGCAACGACCAGGTCCGCTTCGAGCTCACCGCCTATGCGCTGAAGCCCGACATCCAGATCATCGCCCCCTGGCGGGAGTGGGACCTGCTGTCCCGGGAGCGGCTGCTGGCCTATGCGGAGCAGCATGGCATCCCGGTGGAGATGAAGCGCGACGGCACCAAGTCCCCCTACTCCATGGACGCCAACCTGCTCCACATCTCCTATGAAGGCTATGACCTGGAGGACCCCTGGGTGGAGCCGGGTAAGCCCATGTGGCGCTGGACCCTGGCCCCCGAGGACGCGCCGGATCGTCCCACCGAGATCGTCCTTGGCTTCGAGAAGGGCGACTGCGTGGCCATCGACGGCCAGGCCATGAGCCCCGCGGCGGTGCTGGCCGAGCTCAACCGCATCGGCGGGGAGAACGGCATCGGGCGTGACGACATCGTGGAGAACCGCTTCGTGGGGATGAAGTCCCGGGGCTGCTACGAGACCCCGGGCGGGGCCATCCTGCTCAAGGCCCACAGGGCCATGGAGTCATTGACCCTGGACCGGGAAGCGGCCCATCTGAAGGACGAGCTGATGCCCCGCTACGCGAGCCTCATCTACAACGGCTTCTGGTACAGCCCCGAGCGGCTCATGCTCCAGTCCGCCATCGATCAGACCCAGGCCGTGGTCAACGGCGAGGTCCGGCTCAAGCTCTACAAAGGCAACGTGATGGTGGTGGGGCGCCGCTCCGCGACCGACAGCCTCTTCGATGCCTCCATCGCCACCTTCGAGGAGGACGCCGGGGCCTACAACCAGGGGGATGCCACGGGCTTCATCCGCCTCAATGCCCTGCGGTTGCGGGTGGCGGGGCGGCGGCGGGGATGATCCCAAGGCTCGGGTGCGGGATCGCCCCAGGTCCCGCGACCTCCCTGCGGTTGACGGCAGTCCTTCCTGGACCCAGCGGGCCCTGAACTAGCCGCCGGCCCCGAGGATGCGCAATAGGCGGCCCTCGGGCTCGTCGGTGAGGACGTAGAGATAGCCGTCCGGCCCCTGGCGGATATCCCGCACTCGGGCGCCGATGGTGAGCTTCTCCTCGCCGATGACGCGGTCACCGTCGAGCGCCAGGCGGCGGATTTGGCCGAACTTGAGGGCCCCGCTGAAGAGGCTGCCTTCCCAACCGGGGTAGCGGTCGCCGGTGTAGAAGGCGAGGCCACTCGGGGCCTTGGATGGGGTCCAGACCCACTTTGGATCCGCGATCCCGGGCCGGCTGGTGTCCTCCGAGATCCGGGGTCCCCAGTACTCCATGCTGTAGGTCACCACCGGCCAGCCGTAGTTGCTGCCGCCGACGAGAAGGTTGAGCTCGTCCCCGCCCCGGGATCCGTGCTCGTTGGCCCAGACCCGGCCGCTTCCGGGGTCCAGGGCCAGGCCCTGGATGTTGCGGTGGCCCAGGGTCCAGATCTCAGGCCGCGTGCCGGGGCGATCGGCGAAGGGGTTGCCGGGGTGCGCCCTACCGTCCAGTGTCAGGCGCAGCACCTTGCCAAAATGGGTGCCCGGGTTCTGGGCCTGGTCACGGATGTTCTCGCCCTGGAAGCTGATCGGGGGGTTGCCGCCGTCGCCGATGCTCATCAGCAGGGACCTATCCGGCAGCCACAGAAGGCGGGAGCCGAAGTGCTGGCCTCCGGACTTGGTGTCGGCGTTGCGAAGGAGGATCTGCACGTCCTCCAGCCGGCCCTCTGTCAGCCGACCCCGCGCCAGGGCGGTGCGGTTCGCCTCCTGGGTGCCCTCCGATAGGGTCAGGTAGACCAGCCGGTTCTCGGCGAAGTGCGGGTGCAGCGCCACATCCAGGAGCCCTCCCTGGCCATGGGCCAGGACCTCGGGCACCCCGGCGATGGGGCTGGGCTCCAGGCGTCCGCCGCGGATCAGGCGTAGGCGACCAGGGCGCTCAGTCACCAGGGCCCTGCCATCGGGCAGCCAGGCGATGCCCCACGGATGCTCGAGCCCGGAGACCACGGTCTCCGCCCGCCAACCCTGGGCCTCGGGGGCGTCCGCGCTGGGCGTGACGGGCCCAGACTGGGGCGAGCAGGCCCCAAGCGGTAGCCAGAACAGCAGGACGGCGGCGGCGACCAGGTGGCGCATGGCGGTCTCCCGTGCTCAGGGTGCCGTGGCGGGCGGCAAGCTGGACGGGGGATCGCCGCCCGCCTTGATCGCCTCGAAGGGGTCCGGCCCTGTGCGGGCCTGGCCGGCGGCCGAGAGGCGCTCCAGATAGTCGAGCCACAGGGGATGCCAGGCCCGACCGAGCTTGTAGAGATAGCGCCAGTCGTAGAGGCCGGAATCATGCCCATCGTCAAACACGAGCTTCACCGCATATCGGCCAACCGGGCGGATGTCGGTGATGGTCACCGACTCCTTGCCCACCTGGAGCTTGGCCGTTGCGGGTGAATGGCCCCGCACCTCGGCGGACGGGGAGTAGACCCGCAGGTACTCGCAGGGCAGTCGGAAGCGGGCGCCGTCGTCGAATTGGAGCTCCAGCACGCGGGATTGCTGGTGGAGCTGGATCTCGGTTGGCAGGGGGTATTGATCCATGGCGCGGGTCTCTGGATGACGTCTACGGGGGAGGTTGGGTTCGCCCCACCCTGACCCAAGGCATGTCGTTGTGCTCTCGCTGCCCGGACCGGCTTGGAGTGGACTCCGTCGCCGACCGCGGTCCCCTTTACCTTAGTCTGGACTGGAATTTGCCCTTGCCAGGGTGGAAACTCCAGGGGGTCGGGTCGGCGGCAACACCCGCTGCTGGCTCGATGCCTCAATGACGCCTCGGGAGCCGCCTATGCGCGCGCCCAGGCCGCCCCGGAACATCGCGCAAGAGGAGGGCACACACCCATGAAGATCATCAGAAATCTCCTGGCCCTGATCGGCCTGGTGGTGGTCCTAGGCGCGGCCTTTGGCTATCTGGCCTGGGGCAGCCGGCTCGCCGCCTTCGACCCGGGCTTCCCCAAGGCCTACGGCGAGTTCGCCCAGCGGCTACTGGAGACCGGGGACCCGGGGGTGGCGATGATGTGGTCGAT
>JBLMWY010000481.1:0-7163 GCA_050257475.1 Bdellovibrio bacteriovorus | reverse complement strand
TTGTTGCGGATGAAGATCCAGTCGCTGCGCAGCAGGTCCCGCAGGAAGGGGTCGCGCATGGCATGGGCCTTGACCAGGTCCAGGATGTGCTCGTCCAGATAGCGGGTGCCGATGCGGTAGTCGCCCGAGTAGTGGAACCAGTCGTTGCGCCGGAGCACGGCCGAGAGATAGGTCTTGCCCACCCCCGACATGCCGAGCAGGGTGACGCACTTGTGGGGCCAGGAGCGGAAGGCTTCGACCGTGAATTTCATGAAGATCCCTGTGCTGAGGGCGTGTTGACGTCAAGGGCCGAGGGCCGAGGATGGTAATGTAGCGCCCCCGAGGATGACTAGGTGGACGAAGGGGGACCAGGGCGATTCGAATTTGGTCAGCGCCTTGCCTCCAGGGTCTCCCAGCGGGCATAGGCGGAGGCCAGCTCCGACTCCAGCTCGGCCAGCCGGTCCTTGGCGGCGGCCACGGCGCTGCCGTCGCCCTGATAGAGGGCGGGGTCGGCGAGTCGGCCGTGCAGGTCCTCCTGCTCCGCCTCCAGGCCCTCGATGCGGGCCGGCAGCTCGGCGAGCTCCCGCGATTCCTTGAAGCTCAGCTTGGCGGCCGGACGGGGCTTCGCCGCTTGTTCAGGCCCCTTCGATGGGACAGCGGGACCCGCGCCTTGTTTGGCCCTGGAGTCAGCCACCGGGGGCGGCCGCTGGCGCAGCCAGTCCTCATAGCCGCCGACATACTCCCGCACCACCCCATCCCCTTCGAAGACCAGGGTGCTGGTGACCACATTGTCCAGCAACGCGCGGTCGTGGCTCACCAGGAGCAGGGTCCCCTTGAACTGGATCAGCAGCTCCTCCAGGAGCTCCAGGGTCTCGGCGTCCAGGTCGTTGGTGGGCTCGTCCAGGACCAACAGGTTGGCGGGCCGGGTGAAGAGTCTGGCCAGCAGCAGCCGGTTGCGCTCCCCGCCGGAGAGCGCCTTGACCGGCTGGCGGGCGCGCTCCGGGGTGAACAGGAAGTCCCGCAGATAGGACAGCACGTGCCGGCTCTGCCCCTCGACCTGGACCTGGTCGCTGCCCTCCGCCACGTTCGCCTGAACCGTCTTCTCCGGGTCGAGCTGGGCCCGGAGCTGGTCGAAGTAGGCGACCTGGAGGTTGGTACCCCGGCGGATGGTGCCGGTCTGGGGCTCCAGGTCCCCCAGAAGGAGCTTCAGCAGCGTGCTCTTTCCCGATCCATTGGGGCCGATGATGCCGACCTTATCGCCCCGCAGGATCAGGGTATCGAGATCGCGGATCAGGGGCCTGCCATCCCACGAATAGCCGACCCCCTGGGCCTCCACCACCAGCTTTCCGGAGCGCTCCGACTCTGAAAGACGCAGGCGCGCCGTCCCGAGCTCCGAACGCCGGGACAGGCGCTCCTCGCGCATGGCCTTGAGCGCCCGCACGCGTCCCTCGTTGCGGGTGCGCCTGGCCTTGATGCCCTGGCGGATCCACACCTCCTCCTCTGCCAGCTTGCGATCGAATTGGGCATTGGCCTGGGCCTCCGCGTGGCGGCGCTCCTCCCGGCGGCGCAGGTAGTTGGCCCAGTCCCCGGGCCAGTCGGTGATGCGCCCCCGATCCAGCTCCAGGATGCGGGTGGCCAGCCGCTCCAGAAAACGCCGATCGTGGGTCACGAAGAGCAGCGCCCCGGAGAACTCCCGGAGGAAACCCTCGAGCCAATCGATGGAGTCGATGTCCAGATGATTGGTGGGCTCGTCGAGCAGCAGCAGATCCGGCTCCCGCACCAGGGCCTGGGCCAACAGCACCCGCCGCTGCTGGCCCCCAGAGAGCGCGTTGAAGGCGGCCGAGCCGTCGAGGCCCAGGCGCGAGATGACCCGCTCGGTGCGCTGCTCGATGGCCCAGCCGCCCCGGTCCTCGAGCTGGTGTTGGACGCGCGACAAGCGCTCCAAGTCCCCGGTCTCGGACTGATCAGCCAGGCCATGGGAGAGCCGGTAATACTCCGCCACCAAGCCCCCGAGGTCCCCGAGCCCCTCCGCCACCAGGTCGAAGACGCTGGCGTCGGCGTGGGGCGGGATCTCCTGGGCCAGACGGGCGATGGTCACCCCCTGCCCCGCCCGCACCGCCCCGGAATCCGCTTGGACCTCACCGCCGATGATCTTCAGCAGGGTCGACTTGCCCGCCCCGTTGCGCCCAATGAGACAGATTCGCTCCCCCCGCTCGATGGCGAAGGAGCAGTCCTCCAGCAGGGGCGGCAGACCGTAGGACAATGCAACGGATTCGAGCGCGAGCAGGGTCATGGGACGTCCAATTCTGGGGCCGGGCGGCGGGGGTCCGCACGGGCCCTGCGCCTAACGCTTGGCTGGCAGCGTATCGGGGGACCCGGAAAATGCAAGCACCGACCGGGGCCCGCCGGCCGATGCGGGCGGCGGCTGGGTTCAAGGCCGGCTCTTGCGGCCGAGGGACCCTTGCTGCTTTGATTGGGCTTTTTCCGGCAAGACTCGGTTTTAAGTCAAGCCGCCAGGGGACGCCATGACCGCTCGACCATCCCACCGACTCTCGACCCTGACACCGCTGGTCTGCGCCCTACTCGCCGGATGTGGGCCGGGGGATGGCGGCGCGGGGCCGGCCCTGGAAATGCCGAGGTTCGACTCCCAGGACCTGATGGCCGGGCGAGCCGTGTGGATGGGCACCTGCCGCAACTGTCACCTGCTGGGGGTTGCCGGGGCGCCGGCGGTCACGGATCCGGACGCCTGGGACCAGCGCCTGACCAAGGGTCGGGGTGCCCTTTACGCGAGCGCGCTGGGCGGGATCAAGGACGTCCACGGGGCCTACCGCATGCCGCCTCAAGGGGGTAATCCCAGACTCGCTGAGTTGGATGTACGTCGGGCCGTGGATTACATGCTGGCGGCGGTCGAGTATCTTCGCGCCAGCGGGCCCTGACCCTCGAGGGAGTGAAGCCCTTGACCACTCACCGGCGGCAGGGCCCCCGGCCAGCCAACCAAGCCCATTGCGGAGGGCCCCATGACTGAAGCCAGGTACCGCGTGCAGCCGGGCCACTGGGACCAGGGCGGCGCGACCTTCGTGGATGGCGGCATCAACTTCTGTGTCATCTCCCGGTTCGCGGAGCGGGTGGAGCTGCTCCTGTTCGAAGGCGAGCATGACCAGGAGCCCCTCCAGGTGATCCCCCTGGATCCCAGGGTCAACCGCACCTTCCTGTTCTGGCACGTCCTGGTGGAGGGGCTCCCGGAAGGCACCTACTACAACTGGCGGGTCCAGGGCCGCTGTGACACGCGCGAGACGGGATGCCGCATCGACGGCGGCAAGGTCCTCCTCGACCCCTGGGCCACCACGGTCAGCGACCGGTTGTGGAGCCGGGAGCTGGCCTGCCGCCCTGGCGACAACCTCGCCCACGCCATGCGCGCCCGGGCGCTGCGGGACACCTATGACTGGGAGGGGGACCAGCCCCTGCACGTCCCGCTGAATCGCTCCGTCATCTACGAAATGCACGTGGGGGGCTTCACCCGTCACCCGAGCGCCGGCGTCGCCCATCCCGGCACCTTCTCCGCGGTCATCGAGAAGATCCCCTATCTTAAGGATCTCGGGGTCACCCACGTGGAGCTGATGCCGGTCATGGCCTTCGACCCCCAGGACGTTCCCGCCCAGACCGCGCGCCTGGGCCTGGAGAACTACTGGGGCTACAGCACCCATAGCTTCTTCGCCCCCCACCCCCATTTCGCCGTGGACCCGGGGCGGGCGCGGGACGAGTTCCGGGACATGGTCAAGGCGCTGCACCGCGCCGGTATCGGGGTCATCCTGGACGTGGTCTTCAACCACACCGCGGAGGGAGGCGAGGGGGGACCCACCATCAGCTTCAAGGGCCTGGGCAACGAGATGTTCTATCATCTCGACTTCACCGATCGGCGGCGCTACCGCGACTACACGGCCTGCGGCAACACGGTCAACTGCAACCACCCGCTGGTGGCCCGCTTCCTGGTGGACTCCCTCCTCTACTGGGTGCGCCAGATGCATGTGGACGGATTTCGCTTCGACCTGGCCAGCGCCATGGCGCGGGGCGAGGACGGCAACCCCCAGTACCATGCCCCGCTGCTGTGGCACATCGAGCTGGCCCCTTTGCTCGGCCGCGCCCACATCATCGCCGAGGCCTGGGACGCCGCCGGACTCTATCAGGTGGGGGACTTCCCCGGCTTCCGCTGGGCCGAGTGGAACGGCCGTTACCGCGACGTCATCCGCGCCTTCGTGCGCGGCGACCCGGAGCTGATCCCCGAGGTCGCCACCCGTATTGCCGGCTCCAGCGACCTCTACGAGCCCCGGGGCCGCCTGCCCATGAACTCGGTGAATTTCGTCACCTGCCACGACGGCTTCAGCCTGTGGGACCTGGTGAGCTACAACCAGAAGCACAACGAGGCCAACGGCGAGGACAATCGGGACGGCCACAACCACAACCTGTCCTGGAACTGCGGGGTCGAGGGCCCCACGGATGACCCCCAGATCCTGGCCCTGCGCCGCCGCCAGGCCCGGAACTTCATCGCCATCCTGATGCTGAGCCAGGGCGCGGTGATGCTGCTCGCCGGGGACGAGATGCTGCGCACCAAGCAGGGCAACAACAACAGCTACTGTCAGAACAACGCCATCTCCTGGCTGGATTGGGGCGGGCTGGACGCAAACCGCCCCATGTTCGAGTGCATGCGTGGCCTCATCCGGCTGCGTCGGCGCCACCCCACCCTGACCCGCAACCGCTTCCTTACCGGCCGCCCCGACGGCGGACAGGAGCTGCCAGACATCACCTGGCACGGTGTTGGACTCAACGCACCGGACTGGGACAATCTACTCGGCCGGCGGCTGGCCTTCACCCTGGCCGGGGTCACCCAGGAGGAGCCGCCCCTGCACGTGATGCTGAACATGGATGCCGAGGAGGCCGAGTTTGCCATCCCGAGCCTCAAGGGTCGCCGCTGGCATCTGGCCGTGGATACGGCCCAGGAGCCTGGTGTCTGGGAGCCTGACGGGCAGCCGCCGGTGCCAGCGGGGCGCGTCAAGGTCGGCGCGCGCAGCGTGGTGGTGCTGGAAGGCCATCCCGGATGAGCGTCTGACGACAGTTCTACCGCAACGAGGAACCCCGCCATGCAGCTCGGAATGATCGGACTCGGCCGGATGGGTGCCAACATGGTCCTGCGCCTGATGCGCGCTGGACACCAGTGCGTCGTCTACGATCGGGATCCGGCCGCCGTTGCGGCCCTGGTCGCGCAGGGGGCGGAGGGCGCGGCCGATGTCGCGGACCTGTGCGCCAGGCTCGCGGCGCCACGCAACTGCTGGATCATGGTCCCGGCGGCGGTGGTGGACCGGGTGATCGACGACCTGGCGCCCCACCTGGCCGCCGACGACACCATCATCGACGGGGGCAACTCCAACTACCGGGAGGACATCGCCCACGCGCAGCGGCTCAGGCCCTTAGGAATTCACTTCGTGGACTGCGGGACCAGCGGCGGGGTCTGGGGCGCCGAGCGGGGCTACTGCCTGATGATCGGCGGCGAGACCGAGGCGGTCCAGCGCCTCGACCCCATCTTCTCCACCTTGGCCCCGGGGGCCGGGACCATTGAGCGTACAGCCGGGCGCAGCGGACCCCACAGCCCGGCGGAGCTTGGGTACCTCCACTGCGGCCCCAACGGTGCGGGACACTTCGTCAAGATGGTCCACAACGGGATCGAGTACGCCCTGATGGCCGCCTACGCGGAGGGCTTCAACCTGCTGCGTCACGCGGGGGTGGGCCGGCAGGACCGGGAGGCCGACGCCGAGACCGCCCCCCTGAGCAACCCCGAGCACTACCAGTACGCCATCGAACTGGCCGAGGTGGCGGAGCTCTGGCGGCGGGGCAGCGTGGTGTCGTCCTGGCTGCTGGACCTCACGGCCATCGCGCTGCACCAGGACCCGGAGCTCAAGGCCTTTGGCGGCCGGGTCTCGGACTCGGGCGAGGGCCGCTGGACCGCGCTGGCCGCCATCGAGACCGGCACCCCGGCGCCGCTCCTGACCACGGCGCTGTACGAGCGCTTCGGCTCCCGGGGCGAGGGCAACTTCGCCAACCAGATCCTCTCGGCCATGCGCTACCAGTTCGGCGGGCATCACGAGAAGCCGAAGGAATGAGGGCCAAGAGCCAAGCCACGGTGCCACAGACTCCGAGGCGGCTGCCGCAGCGAACCTGCCACGCCTGGACCCAAACAGCCGCTGAAGAGGTCCCAGACGAGCGGCGAGACCTCCGCCCGTTCCCCTCGGCCCTTGGCCCTAGGCCCTCGGCCCTTCCTTGAAGGAGTCCCATGTCCCTGCAACGCCTAAGCTCCGAGACCGCGCCTCCGGCCCCGCCCAACGTCATGATCATCTTTGGGGCCGGGGGCGACCTCACCAAACGCAAGCTGATCCCGGCCCTCTTCCATCTCTGCAACGGCGGGCTCCTGCCCGACACCTTCGCCGTCCTGGGCCTGGACCGCCTGGAGCTAGACGACCAGGGCTTCCGGCATGTGCTGGCCGACGCAGTGCGCGAGCACCTGGGTAACGCCTGGAGCCAGGCCACCTGGGACCGCCTCTGCGAGCGCCTGCACTATATGCAGGGCAATATCCTGGAGCTCTCGACCCACCAGACCCTGTGCCAGCGACTCTCGCAGATCGACGCCGAGCGCGGGACCGAGGGCAACTATCTCTTCTATCTGGCCGTGCCGCCCAGCCTCTTCGCGGGCATCACCCGTAACCTGGGGGAGGTGGGGCTCACCGCCGAGACCGAGGACGACTGGCGCCGCGTCATCATCGAGAAGCCCTTCGGCCGGGACCTGGAGTCCGCCCGGGAGCTCAACCAGATGCTCCACGAGACCCTGGACGAGGAGCAGATCTACCGGATCGACCACTATCTCGGCAAGGAGACGGTCCAGAACATCATGGTGTTCCGGTTCTCCAACGGCTTCATCGAGCCCCTGTGGAACCGACAGCACATCGACCACGTTCAGATCACGGTGGCGGAGTCCGTGGGGGTGGAGCATCGGGGCCCCTATTACGAGGAGGCCGGAGCCCTGCGCGACATGATCCCCAACCACCTGCTGGTGCTGCTCGGGTTCCTGGCCATGGAGCCACCCAACTCCTTCGGGGCCTCGGCGGTGCGGGACGAGGTCAACAAGGTGCTGGACGCGG
>JBLMWY010000480.1:0-2606 GCA_050257475.1 Bdellovibrio bacteriovorus | reverse complement strand
GCCCCAGATCACCAGGGCCAGGGCCAGGCGTGCCTTCTCGCCGCCGGAGAAGGGGGCCACCAGCTCCAGGGCCTTGTCGCCGGCGAAGTCGAAGCCGCCCAGGTAGTCGCGCAGCATCTGTTCCGTGGCCTCCGGGGCCAGGCGCTGCAGGTGCTTGAGGGGGCTTTCGTCCGGGCGGAGCTGGTCCATCTGGTGCTGGGCGAAGTAGCCGACGCGCAGCCCCTGGGCCTGGCGCTGCTCCCCCGCCAGGAGCGGCAGGCGGCCGGCCAGGACCTTGATCAGGGTCGATTTGCCGGCGCCGTTGGGGCCGAGCAGGCCGATGCGGTCGCCGGGAACCAGGTCCAGTTTGATCCGGTCCAGGACCAGGCGCTCGCCATAGCCGGCGCGGCCGCCCTCCAGCACCAGCAGGGGCCGGGGCAGGCTGGGCGGGGCGCGAAAGGCGAAGTGGAAGGGGCTGTCGACGTGGGCTGGGGCGATAAGCTCCATACGCTCCAGGGCCTTGAGGCGGCTCTGGGCCTGGCGCGCCTTGGTGGCCTTGGCGCGGAAACGTTCGACGAAGCCCTGGATGCGGGCGATCTCCTGCTGCTGGCGGACGAAGGCCGCCTGGCGTTGGCTGAGGCGCTCGGCGCGCAGGGCCTCGAAGGCGGTGTAGTTCCCCGTGTAAGCGTTGAGCCGGCCCTGCTCGATGTGGGCGACCTGGCGGACGATGGCGTCCAGGAAGTCGCGGTCGTGGGAGATGAGGATGAGCGTGCCGGGATAGGCCCGCAGCCAGGACTCCAGCCAGATGACGGCGTCCAGGTCCAGGTGGTTGGTGGGCTCGTCGAGCAGCAATAGGTCGGAGCGGCACATGAGGGTGCGCGCCAGGCCCAGGCGCATGCGCCAGCCGCCGGACCAGGAGTCCACCGGGCGCCGCTCCTCGCCGGGGCTGAAGCCCAGACCATGGAGCAGGCGGGCGGCGCGGCTCTCCGCCGTGTAGCCCCCGATGGCCTCCAGGCGGGCGTGAAGCTCCCCCTGACGCAGGCCATCCCCCGCCGCCTCGGCCGCCGCCAGGTCGCGCTGGACCTGGCGCAACTCGCGGTCGCCGTCCATGACCAGCTCGATGGCGGGCTGGTCGCCGCTGGGGGTCTGCTGGGCGACGTGGGCGATCTCCCAGATCACCGGCACCAGCACCTCGCCGGCGTCCGGGTGCAGTTCCCCCTTGATGAGGGCGATGAGGCTCGACTTACCGCAGCCGTTGGCGCCCACCCGGCCCACCTTCTGGCCGGGATAGTCGGTGAGATCGGCACCCTCCAGCAGCAGGCGGGTGCCGCGGCGCAGTTCTAGATCACGGAGTTGCAGCATGATGGCTTCGAGGGGGATCTGGGGGGCAGGGTCAAGGTAACACTACCCGAGACATTATGATTCCCGGTTGAGGTCGGGCATAGGGCGGGTCGGGTGGCGTCCGGCAGGGGTGTCGACCGCGGGGATGCGGTCGTCAAGCCGCTAGGGAGGGCTCCAGGTTGTCCCCCGCCAGGCGTCACCTGACCCGGGAAAACCCTCAAGGCGATAGGCGATGGGTAGGCATTTTTTCTGGACGGAAGGGTCAAACCGGAGATTGGCGGTCCAGCCGCCGATAGCCGATGGCCTCCCCGAGATGGCTGGTCTCGATACCCTCGCTCCCGGCCAGGTCGGCGATGGTCCGCCCCACCTTGAGCACCCGGTGATAGCCGCGGGGCGACAGGCCCAGACGGGCCATGGCCTGGGTCATGAGACGCTGGCCGGCCTCGTCCAGGCGACAGTGACGCTCGATCTCCCGGGGCTCCAGGGCCTGGTTGGGCTTGCCCTGGCGGTTGAACTGACGCTCGCGCGCCGCTTCCACCCGGGCACGGACCTGGGCGCTGGTCAGGATCTCCGCTGCGGGAACGACTCGATCGCCCGTCGGCGGATAGGCCCGAGCGGCGGGCGTGGCATCAGACCAACCGCCGGCTGGGGCGGGGGGCCTTGCCTTGGTCCGCGGTCCGCTCGGGGCATCGGGGGGGATGCCGCCCGTGGTGTCCCGCGGCCAGCGCTCCGGCATGCCGGCGAGACGTACGGCCGGGGGGGCGGTCATCTCCGCCGGCCCTAAGCGCGGCACCTCCACATGGAGATCGATCCGATCCAGTAGGGGCCCGGAGAGTCGGGCGCGGTAGCGGGCGACCTGTTCGGCGGTGCAACGGCAGCGTCCGCCCGGGTCACCGAGATAGCCGCAGGGACAGGGGTTCATGGCGGCGACGAGCTGAAAGCGGGCCGGAAAGCGGACCTGGCGGGCAGCGCGGGAGATGTGGATATGACCGGACTCCAGGGGCTCGCGCAGCACCTCCAGCACCCGTCGTTCGTACTCCGGCAGTTCGTCGAGGAAGAGCACGCCCAGGTGCGCCAGGGAGATCTCCCCCGGGCGGGGGTTGGCACCCCCGCCCACCAAGGCGATGGCGGAGGCGGTATGGTGGGGGGAGCGGAAGGGGCGTTGGCGCCAGCGCGCCGGGTCGAAGGTCTCCAGGCCGCTTACGGAGCGGATGGCGGCGACCTCCAGGGCCTCCCCCTCGCTCAGGGCCGGCAGCAGGCCTGGCAGGCGACTGGCGAGCATGGAC
>JBLMWY010000479.1:0-5313 GCA_050257475.1 Bdellovibrio bacteriovorus | reverse complement strand
AGGGGGCCCAGGACCCGGTGGTCCACCACCTGCATCAGGCTGTAGAGGTCCTCCAGGCGGTTCTCCAGCGGCGTGCCCGTCAGCACAAAGGCATAGGGCGAGGGGATCTGCTTGACCGCGGAGGCGACCTTGGTGCGCCAGTTCTTGATCCGCTGGGCCTCGTCCAGGATCAACAGGTCCGGGCGCAGGGTCTCGTTGATGGGCTGGAGGTCCCGCAGGACCAGCTCGTAATTGATCACATAGAAACCTGGCCCCTGGCGGTACTGAACGGCGCGCGCCGCCGCCGATCCCTGCACGACCTGGGCCTTGGCCCCGGTGAACTTGGCGATCTCCCTGGCCCACTGGTTCTTCAGGGAGGCCGGGCAGATGACCAGGACCCGCTCCACCTGCTCGTGGCGGTGCAGCCAATAGGCGGCGGCGATGGCCTGCAGCGTCTTGCCGAGACCCATGTCGTCCGCGAGCAGGGCGCGGCCCCGTCCGGCCAGGAAGGCGACCCCCTCCACCTGGTAGGGATAGAGGGTGGCGCGGATGTCCGGCAGCCGGCCGCCGCTCCCCCGGATACGCTCGCCGATCTCCCGGGCGCGGGCCGCCCGGGCCGCGTCCTCCGCCAGGCGGCGGGCATAGCCCAGGGCGTCCTCGCCGACCTCGATGTCCGGCCGTCCGGCCAGGGTCTCGGCCAGGCCCAACAGGCCCTCCGGGAGACGCCCCCGGAAGGCGCCGGAGGCGTCGAAGTGCTCGTGGAGCAGCGGGGCGAGATGGGCGTCGGTGAGGGCGCCCCGCTGGAGGCGTACCACTGGTGCACCCGCGCATTCCCAATCCAGATAGACGAAGGCCCGCTCCGGGGCCTGGCCCCTAGCCTTCTTGAAGCCCTTGCGCTTGCGCAGCCGATGGAGCACCGCCTCCACGTGCTTGCAGGTGCCGAGCTGATTGCTGGCGAAGTCGGGGCAGGTGCAGTGGTTGGCCCGGCGGCTGAGTGAGCGGATCTGCACCAGATAGCTGGTGGGGAGGTGACCGGTCGGGTTGATGGATCGGGCCCGCCAGGTGCCGAGCCATTGGCCGCCCCGGTCGCCGTCTCGGCCGCCGCCTGAGAGGGGCTCCACCCGCACCTCTGTGCGCCCGCGCAGCATCCGCTCCTCGATGGCACCCTCCAGGGCACCCCGAAGGTCGCCGGTGGCGTCGCCCCGCTGGCTGTAGGCGAACAGCGCCGCGAGGACGTGGACACAGGGCCCATCTGGAGCGCCACCGCACTGGCACTGGGTCTGGAGGTTGCCGTCCGCATCATAGGCCAGGGCCAGGTCGAGCTGGTCCTGGGTCTCGGCGTCCTCCACCCGGGCCCAGAGCCGCTCGCCGTCGCTGTCCAGGTCGGTCACCCGCTGCTCGCGGCACAGTGCCAGGGCGGCCCTGACGCGTCGGGGCTCCGCCAGGGCCTGGAGCTCTTCCGCGTCGAGTAGGAAGGGGTCTTGTTCGCCCTCGCGGGCCGGCGGGATGGACATGGGATGGGCCCGTGCTGGCTGTCCGAGCTGCCCTGTCTGCTGGGCCGAGCCCAAGCCGTCGGGGGTGCGGAGCGGGATCGAAAAAGGCCGGCGCTCGGCCGGCCTCTGGGTGCGGTTTGGTCGGGGTGACAGGATTCGAACCTGCGACTTCTACCTCCCGAAGGTAGCGCTCTACCAGGCTGAGCTACACCCCGAGGTGTATCGGGCCCCCGCTCGAGGGCCATCGGGTTTGGCGCCTCAGGGGTGGGATCGCGATGGTCGCCCCCCTGGGTTTGGGCGACTTGGGAATGCCTGCGCGGTCAGAAGGTCCGGCTCACCGCGAAATCCGCGAGCGCCGCCAGGGCCTCCGAGGCGTCCGTGTGATCCAGCGCCGAGAGGGCCTCCTTTGCCTGCTGGGCGTACCCGCGCGCGAGCTGCGCAGTATAGGCAATGGCATCGGTCGAGGCAATCGCCGCGGCCACCTCGTCGATCCGCTCCCGACCTCCCTGGGCGATGGCGTCCCGCAGCATTTGCCGCTGCGCTGCCGTACCCGCCGACATGGCATGGATGACGGGCAGGGTGGGCTTACCCTCCTGCAGGTCATCGCCCAGGTTTTTGCCCATCTCGGCGGGATCGGCGCTGTAGTCCAGGGCGTCGTCGATGAGCTGGAAGGCGATCCCGAGCTTCAGGCCGTAGGCCGCCATGGCCTCCTCGATGTAGTCCGGGCTCTCGGCCAGGACGGCCCCCAGACGGGTGCCGGCCTCGAACAGGGTGGCGGTCTTACGTTCGATGACCTCCATGTAGCGCGACTCATCGGTGTCCGGATCCCTGGTGTTCAGGAGTTGGAGCACCTCGCCCTCGGCGATGCGGTTGGTCGCGTGGGCGAGGATTTCCATGACCCGCATGCTGCCCACATCCACCATCATCTCGAAGGCGCGGGAGTACAGGAAATCGCCCACCAGCACGCTCGCCTCGTTGCCCCACACCACGTTGGCGGTCTCGCGGTTGCGGCGCAGCTCCGACTCATCCACCACGTCGTCATGGAGGAGGGTGGCGGTATGGATGAATTCCACCACCGCGGCCAGATCCACATGGTGGGAGCCGCTGTAACCGCAGGCCCGGGAGGCGAGCAGCACCGCGAGCGGGCGCAGCCGCTTGCCCCCGCTGTTGACGATGTAGTGCCCGATCTGGTTGATCAGCACCACGTCCGATCGCAACCGCCGGACGATGAGGGCATCCACCGCCTTGATGTCTTCGGCGACGGGGAGCCGAATCGCTGACAGGTCCATCGGGTGGGGAGAGGGCTCGCGTGGCGCCGGCGTTTCTCGAGATGTGGCGGCGGATGCTAGGTTGGGGTCTTCAAAACTGTCAAGCCGCGCGCCGGTGGGTCCCCGGCGCAGGCGGCGCACGCGGAGCCCGCCGAGCATGCGATCCAATCGGTTGACGCCACCGCCGCTCGGGGGGTAACCTTCCGCGTCTTTATTCCGGCCCCTCGCGGTGCCGGTCTCGTTAGTCTGGGGACGGTCACGAACATGTACGCGGTGATTCAAACCGGTGGCAAACAGTATCGGGTCGCCGAGGGCGACACCCTCAAGGTCGAGAAGCTGGTCGCCGATACGGGTGCGAGTGTCGCGCTCGATCGGGTCCTGATGGTGGCGGACGGCGACGACGTCCGGGTGGGGCGCCCGTTCATCGCTGGGAGCTCGGTCACCGCGACGGTTCAGGGTCACGGCCGCGCCAAGAAGGTGACCATCGTCAAGTTCCGGCGGCGCAAGCACCACCTGAAGCGCCAGGGCCACCGCCAGTGGTTCACGGAGCTCAAGATCACCGGCATCAACCCGGGCTGATGCCGGGTCGCGATTGAGGAGAACACCATGGCACACAAAAAGGCAGGCGGCAGCTCCCGCAACGGCCGCGACTCAGAATCCAAACGGCTCGGTGTCAAGGCCTTCGGGGGTCAGGCCGTGACCGCCGGCAGCATCATCGTGCGTCAACGGGGCACCAAGTTTCACAATGGGGTCAATGTGGGGCTCGGAAAGGACCACACGCTGTTCGCCCTGGCCGATGGCGTGGTTCAGTTCGAGACCAAGGGTCCGAAGAACCGCAAGTTCGTCTCCGTGGCGGCTGTCGAGAACGCCTAGTCCTCGGGGCCCTAAGGGGGGCCGCCCGCACCCTTGAAGGCTGCTCGGCGCAGGCTTGTCATGGAAGCCCCGTCCCCCTGGACGGGGCTTCTTGCATTTTGATCACCATCCCACGGATTTCTGTCGGATAGCCACATGAAGTTCGTCGACGAGGCCTTCATCCGGGTCGAGGCCGGAGACGGCGGCAGCGGCTGTGTGAGCTTCCGGCGGGAGAAGTATGTCCCCAAGGGCGGCCCCGACGGTGGCGACGGTGGCGACGGTGGGAGCGTGTATCTGGTCGCGGATACCAACATCAACACCCTCGTTGACTTCCGCTATCAACGGGTGCATCGGGCCGAGGCAGGTCAACGGGGCCGGGGCCGCGACATGACGGGGCGCGGTGGCGCGGACCTGCACGTGCGGGTGCCGGTCGGAACCCGGGTCTACGAGCAGGAGACCGGCGAGCTGATCGGCGAGCTACTGACGCGCGGCGAGCGCCTCCTGGTCGCGCGTGGTGGTTTCCACGGGATCGGCAACGCCCGCTATAAGTCGAGCGTCAACCGCGCCCCGCGCCAGTTCAGCCCCGGGACCCCAGGGGAGCGCCGGGATCTGCACCTGGAGCTGATTCTGCTCGCCGATGTCGGTCTGCTGGGCTTCCCCAACGCCGGAAAATCGTCCCTCATCCGTCAGGTTTCGAGCGCGCGGCCTAAGGTGGCGGACTATCCCTTCACCACCCTGTATCCAAACCTGGGGGTGGTGCGCTTGGGACGGGGCCGTAGCTTCGTGATCGCCGACATCCCCGGCGTCATCGAGGGCGCCGCGGAGGGTGCGGGGCTGGGCCTCCAGTTCCTGAAGCATCTGGCGCGGACCCGGCTGCTCCTACACCTGGTGGACATTGCCCCCCTGGATGAGACCCAGGATCCGGTGGATCAGGTCCGCAAAATCGAGGCGGAGCTTCGGGTCTATGGCGGCGACCTGGCGGACAAGGAGCGCTGGCTGGTGCTGAACAAGGCGGACCTGCTGGAGCCGGACGAGCTTGAGCGCCGTCGCGAGCGAGTCGTGTTCGATCTCGGCTGGCAGGGCCCCGTTCATGCCGTTTCTGCCCTCACCGGGGCAGGCACGGGGCGCCTCATGGAGGACCTGATGCACCGGTTGGAGGCCCTCAAAGCCGAGGCCGGCGAGGCCCCGCCGGATCCGGAACCGCCAGGCGATTGGCACCCACTGGATTGAGACCGCAGGCGTGGATCGCGCCACCTTCCGATCAGTAAGGCGATTGCCGGAGAATCATGTATCAGATCGCGAAGGATTTTCGTCTGTCTTCAAGGAGTGCCGATAGGAGCATAGCCGGGCTATGTGACTGTCGGCGTGACGCGGAAGGCGGGCGAAAAGACGAGCGAGATGGCGCATGGTTTGACACAAATCGCCAAAAGCCCGAGGACCCTAGCCCGTGATCTCCCGCGAGACCCTTCCCCGCACCCGCCGCTGGGTGGTCAAGATCGGCAGCGCCCTGCTCACCCGTGACGGCCAGGGGCTGAACCGCGATCTGCTGGTGCCTTGGGTCGAGCAGATGGTGGTCCGCCGGGTGGGGGGGGGCGATGTGGTGCTGGTGTCCTCGGGGGCGGTGGCGGAGGGCATGGCGCGCATGGGCTGGCGGCGACGGCCCAAGGCCCTGCACGAGCTTCAGGCCGCGGCCGCCATCGGACAGATGGGTCTGGTGCGCG
>JBLMWY010000478.1:0-4546 GCA_050257475.1 Bdellovibrio bacteriovorus | reverse complement strand
CCGTGCCCGGCTCGGGTCGGAGCATCCCTCCCGGGCGGCCCTGCTGAGCGGGGCCGACCTCTCCCACGCCAACCTGTCCGGCGCTGATCTGCGAAACAGCGAGGCCCGCTTGGCCAACCTCCAGGGGGCCAACCTGACCAACGCCGACATGCGCGGGGCGGATTTCAACGGCGCCAACCTGTGCCACGTGGTCGCACCCAAGGCCCTGTTCATCAAGGCCAACCTGCGGGAGACCAACCTCTGCGGGGCGGACCTCCGGGACTGTCACCTGAACGACGCCAATCTGGTGCGGGCCAGCCTCCACGATGCCGATCTCACCAGCACCTTCCCCGGCGGCTTCACGGTGATCAACCTGGCGAACTTCGAGGGCGCGGACCTGCGGGGGGCCAAGCTGCGCAACTGCTCGGCCCAGGACACCAACTTCCGCAACGCCAACCTGACGGGGGTGGACTTCACCAACGCCGTGCTGGGGGGGGCCATCCTGCGCCGGGCCGATGTAACCGACGCGGACTTCAAGGGCGTGGAGCTCGCCAGCGTCACCATGGAGTTCGCCAACTTCTCGAAGGCGAAGAACGCGATAATTCCGACTTACAAGAAAAACCTTCGCTAAGGTATTTTTTCAGAGTCTTTTTTTTGGCCGAAGAACGGCGCCTGCCCAACCTCGGGGGAGGGCGTCATCAGGGCAGCAGGACCTCCAGGCACTGCTCCAGGGAGTCCCGCCAGTCTGGCATGGCCAGACCAAAGGTCTGCTGGAACCTGGTGTTGTCGAGCACGGAGTAGGCCGGGCGCTTGGCGGGGGCGGGATAATCGCTGGACGGGATAGGGATCAGGCGGCAGTCGTGCCCCGTGCGCGCCAGGATGGCGCTGGCGAAGCCAAACCAGCTTACCTGTCCATGGCCCGTGAGGTGGTACAGGCCGCCGACCTCTCTCAGGTCCAGCTCCCCCTGCAGGACCCGGTAGAGGACCAGGGCCGTCATCTCGGCGAGCATGCGGCTCCAGGTGGGTGAGCCGATCTGGTCATCGACGATCCGCAGCTCATCCTTCTCCTTGAAAAGCCGCAACATGGTCAGGAGAAAATTGGCCCCCCGAGCGCCGTAGACCCAACTGGTACGGAACACCAGGGCGGGCGCCCCGGAGTCGAACAGGGCCTGTTCGCCCCCGAGCTTGGTCTCCCCGTAGACGTTCACCGGATGCGCGGCATCCGTCTCTTTGTAGGGACACTGGGCCCCGCCGTCGAAGACGAAATCGGTGGAGTAATGGATGATGGGCGTGCCCCGTTTGGCCAGGAGGGCACCCAGCTCGCCCACCGCGTCCGCGTTGATGCGCTTGGCGATGTCGCGCTCGGTCTCGGCCTTGTCTACCGCCGTGTAGGCGGCGGCATTGACCACCGCATCGGGTCGCGACTCGTCCACCAGCTTGGCGAGCAGACCCCGATCCAACAGGTCCACCGCGGGGCCATAGCCCCCTTCGATGGAGGCGGCGATGACCTCCCCCAGCCCCGCCAGGGTGCGTCGCAGCTCCCAGCCCACCTGGCCATTGGCGCCGATCAGGAGGATACGCGGCCGCACGAAGGCCCGGGTTTGCTCGGTCATGGATAGTCCTCGATGGCGGGAAGTCGATCGGCCGGGATGGCCGCCAGGGTCGCGGCCTCTTGGTCCTTCCTCGAAAGCTCCGGCAGCCCGTCCAGGGGCCAGTCGATGCCGATGGCCGGGTCGTCCCAACGCACGCTGAGCTCGGTCTCGGGGTGATAGTAATCGGAGCACTTGTAGACGAACAGGGCCGTCTCGCTGGTCACCAGGAAACCGTGGGCAAACCCCGGGGGGACCCAAAGCTGGCGCTTGTTCTCACCGGTGAGGGTCACGCCGGCCCACTGTCCGAAGGTGGCCGAGCCCCGGCGCACATCCACGGCCACGTCGAACACCTCCCCCATGAGCACCTGGACCAGCTTGCCCTGGGCGAAGGGGTGCTGGATATGCAGACCCCGCAGCACGCCCCGGCGGGAGAAGGACTGGTTATCCTGGACCAGGTGCGCCGCGATGCCCAGCGCCGCGTAGGTGTTGCTGCGATAGGTCTCCAGAAAGAAGCCCCGCTCGTCCCCGAAGACCTTGGGCTCGATGATCAGCACCCTCGGGAGACCTGTCTCGATCACCCTCATGACGGCCAGCTCCGGCGCAGCAGGCTGAGCAGATAGTCCCCATAGCCGCTTTTGCGAAGCTCCTCCGCGATGGCGCGGAGCTGCTGCTCGTCGATCCAGCCGTTGCTGAAGGCGACCTCCTCGGGACAGCAGACCTTGAGCCCCTGGCGCTTTTCGATGGTCTCGATAAAGCCGCCGGCCTCCATCAGGGAGTCGTGGGTGCCGGTGTCAAGCCAGGCGGTGCCGCGACCCATACGCTCCAGTCGCAGCTCGCCCCGCTCCAGATAGCGGTTGTTGAGGTCGGTGATCTCCAGCTCCCCCCGGGGCGATGGCTCCAGGGTCTCGGCCAGCTCACACACCTTGCCATCGTAGAAATAGATCCCCGTCACCGCCCAGTTGGACTTGGGTTCCAGAGGCTTCTCCACCAGGCCTAGGACCCGGCCATCGGGACCGAACTCCGCGACGCCGTAACGCTCCGGGTCCGAGACCCAGTAGCCAAAGACGCTGGCCCCGGACTCCAGGGCGGCGGCGGCCCTAAGCTGATCCACCAGTCCATGGCCGTAGAAGATGTTGTCCCCCAGGATCAGGCAGGAGGGGTCACCTCCGATGAACGCCTTGCCGATCAGGAAGGCCTGGGCGAGTCCACCGGGGTGGGGCTGCTCCGCATAGGCGAGTCGGATCCCCCACTGGGACCCATCCCCCAAGAGGGACTCGAACTGAGGCAGGTCCCGCGGCGTCGAGATGACCAGAATCTCCCGCATCCCCGCCAGCATGAGCGTGGACAGGGGATAGTAAATCATGGGCTTGTCATAGACCGGCAGGAGCTGCTTGCTCACTGCCCGGGTCAGGGGGTAGAGCCGGGTCCCGGAGCCCCCGGCCAGGATGATGCCCTTGCGGTTCATGGCCCCTCCCCTATCCCAGGGCACCGAGGCGCTCGCCCCGGTAGCTGCCGTCGGTGACCCGCCTCACCCAGAGCGGGTTGTCGAGATACCACTGCACGGTGCGCCGCATCCCGGATTCGAAGGTCTCCTGGGGCTCCCAGCCCAGCTCGCGCTTGAGCTTGGAGGCGTCGATGGCGTAGCGGCGGTCATGGCCGGGTCGATCCTGGACGAAGGTCTTGAGGCCCGCGTGAGGGCGATGGGGCGAATCGGGCAGCAGCTCGTCCAACAGGGCGCACAATGTATCGACGACCTGCAGGTTGGTGCGCTCGCTGTTTCCGCCCACGTTATAGACCTGCCCCGGGGTGCCGGCCTCCAGCACCCGCCAGATGGCGCGGCAATGGTCCATCACGTAGAGCCAGTCCCGGATATTCCCCCCATCCCCGTAGATGGGCAGCGGCTCCCCCCGCTGGGCCTTGAGGATCATCAGCGGGATCAGCTTCTCCGGGAACTGGTAGGGCCCGTAGTTGTTGGAGCAGTTCGTCGTCAGTACCGGCAAGCCGTAGGTATGGAACCACGCCCGCACCAGGTGATCCGACGCCGCCTTGGAGGCTGAGTAGGGTGAGTTGGGGGCGTAGGGCGTGGTCTCGGTAAAGAGGCCGGCTGGACCGAGCGAGCCATAGACCTCGTCGGTGGAGACGTGGAGGAACCGGAAGGCGGCCTTTGCCTGGCTCCCCAAACCCGCCCAATGCCCCCGGGCGCAGTCCAGCAAGTTGAAGGTGCCGACCACGTTGGTGGTGACGAACTCGGCAGGGCCGTCGATAGAGCGGTCCACGTGGCTCTCGGCCGCGAAGTTCACCACCGTGTCGACGTCATAGTCCCTCAGCAGCCGGGCGACCAGGTCCCGGTCGCCGATGTCGCCGCGAACAAAGACGTGGCGGGGATTGCCGGCGAGCGGACCGAGGGTGTCCAGGTTTCCCGCATAGGTGAGCTTGTCCAGGTTGACGACCTGGCAGTCGGTCTCTTCGATCAGGAAGTGAACGAAGTTCCCGCCGATGAAGCCGGCGCCGCCGGTGACCAGTAGGGTGCGCATCAGAACGGGATATCGTCGTCGAAGTCCGGCGGCATCGAGCTGGGCCCGGGGTCAGACACCTGGGGTGAGGCGGGACGCCCGCGGTCGACGTTCGAGGGGGCCCTTGGCGCGTCGTCGAAGGGGACCGAGGATCCGCCACCGGGCCGACTGTCGAGCATCTGCATGGTCCCGTTGATGTCGACCACCACCTCGGTGGTGTAGCGGTCCTGCCCGTCCTGGGTCTGCCACTTGCGGGTGCGCAGCTTCCCCTCCACGTAAATCTTGGAGCCCTTGCGCAAGTATTGCTTGACGGTCTCGGCGGTCCGCCCGAAAAAGACCACGTTGTGCCATTCGGTCCGCTCGTGGAGCTCACCGCTCTGCTTGTCCTTCCAGGCCTCACTGGTGGCGATGCGACAGTTCGCCACCGCATCCCCGCTCGGCATGTAGCGCACGTCCGGATCG
>JBLMWY010000477.1:0-6872 GCA_050257475.1 Bdellovibrio bacteriovorus | reverse complement strand
GCTCCGTCCAGTCGCCCCCCCGTCCGACGCCGGCTGGGCGATCGCGGCCGAGCACCCGACACTGGGCACCTACTACCTCTACGGCGCCGGCCGCTGCGAGCCCCTGTTCACCGAGAACGAGTCCAACGCGGCGCTGATCTGGGGCGGCACCAACCCAAGCCCCTACGTCAAGGATGCCTTTCACCGCCGGGTGGCGGATGGCGAGCTCGGTGCCGTGAATCCGGCCCGAACCGGCACCAAGTTTGCCGCCTGGTACCGGTTCGAGGTTGGCCCCGGCGAGCGCGCCACGGTGGACCTGCTGTTCAGCGCCGCTCCCGAGGAGTCTGCGTTCGGGCACATCGAGAGGACGCTTTCGACACGGCAGTCCGAGGCCACGGTCTTCTACGACAATCTGCTGCCGGAGGCCGACGCCAACGACGCGCGCATCCTGCGCCAGGCCCTGGCGGGGATGATCTGGGGCAAGCAGTTTTATCACTACGACGTCGAGCGCTGGCTCGCCGGCGACCGCATCCCGCCGCCGCCGGGGCGCCGCCAAGGGCGCAACGCGCACTGGCGGCACCTCAAGGCGCGCGACATCCTCTCTATGCCCGATACCTGGGAGTATCCCTGGTTCGCGGCCTGGGACCTGGCCTATCACTGCGCCGCCCTGGCGCTGGTCGACGTGGACTTCGCCAAGGACCAGGTCGAGCTGATGGTCTCAGACCGCTACATGCACCCCAATGGCCAGATCCCGGCCTACGAATGGAACTTCGGTGACGTCAACCCGCCGGTCCATGCCATGGCCGCCCTCAAGGTCTTTCGCGCCGAACGGATCCAGCGGGGCGAGGGGGACTATGGCTTCCTGAAGCGGGTCTTCCACAAGCTGCTGCTCAACTTCTCCTGGTGGATCAACCGCAAGGACTCAGACGGGCACAACCTCTTCGAGGGCGGCTTCCTGGGACTCGACAACATCTCCGTCTACGACAGGTCCAAGCCACTGCCGCCCGGCTACAGCCTGAAGCAGGCCGACGCCACCGGCTGGATGGCGCACTTCTCGCTGAAGCTGACCCTGATCGCGCTGGAGCTCTGTGTCCGCGACCCCGAGTACGAGGACATCGCCATCCACTGCTACAAGCAGTTTCTGGCCATTGCCGAGGCCATCTCCGGAAGCGAGGAGAGCGGTGCGCCCTCGCTCTGGGATCCGGAGATCGGGTTCTTCACCGATCTGGTGCACACCCCAGACGGTGGCCATCACCGCATCGAGGTCTATTCCTGGGTGGGGCTGATCCCGCTGTTCGCGGTGGAGATCGTCAACCGGCGCATGCTGCAGCATGCCCCACGCTTCGCCCGGCTCCTGGAGACGCACAAGGGCGGGTTCTTTCGGGGCCGTCAGGTCTGCGCCTGCCCCGAGTGGGAGAATGAGCGCGGCGAGCGGCTCCTGGCGCTGGTGGACCACGAGATGCTGCCCCTCATCCTGCAGCGCCTGCTGGACGAGGACCAGTTCCTTTCCCGTTACGGGGTGCGCAGTCTCAGCCGCGTCCACGCGACGGATCGCGATCTGGGGTGGATCCCCGGCATCGGGGAGGCGTTGATCGAATATGTCCCGGGCGAGTCGACCTCGCCGCTCTTCGGGGGCAACTCCAACTGGCGCGGGCCCGTGTGGCTGCCCACCAACTACTCGCTCGTCTCATCCCTCGAGCGCTTCCATCGGTTCCTCGGTGACGGATTCAGGGTCCCGGTGCCCTGTCTCGGGGGCCAGCCCCTGAACCTGCGCGAGATCGCCACCCTGATCGCCGAGCGCCTGGCGGACCTCTACCGCTACCGGGGTGGCGATTCGGTGCCGGCACTGGCCGGGCGCTACGCCGCGTCGGATCCCCACTGGAAGGACCTGCTGTGGCTCTTCGAGTATTTTCATGCCGACAGCGGCCAGGGCCTGGGCGCCGCCCATCAGACCGGCTGGACCGGGCTCCTCGCCAATCTGGTCATGCGTCGCTACCAGAAGGACATCGAGCCCTGGAGCGGGATCGACTCCGGGGACAGACCCGCCTTGATCGACGAGATCGCCTGAGGATGGATCCATTGGTTCTGCCGGCGCCGGGGGCCCGGGAAGACCACGACCGCTTCGTACGCGACGTCAAGTCCAGCGGGGGCGTGTGGGGACTCAGGTCAGACCAGGGTTGGGCGGACTGCGAGTCCGAGGAATACGAGGACACTGATGTCCATCCCTTTTGGTCTGATGAGGCGTCAGCGCGTCCACTGCACGGACGACCGATCCGGCTATGCGCCTGATGACGAGACCGTGCGACTGTCCTCGGGGGCACGGCGGGGTCCCCAGCGCCTGCCGCCCCTTGCGGTGTCGCCCGTGACGGGTCCTCGCGATCAGGCCTGGGTGTCCACCGACGCCGCAACCCATTTTTCAACGAAAGATTGCTTCCGGTGTGACGTTATGCACACAAACGGCGTTGACCGACTCATTGGTTCGTGGTAGCCGCCAGGGGGTGATCCAGTACTCGCTGATATACCGTAGATCACTGAAATGCTGGTCAAAAACCCGGTGATCAGAACTTGAGCAATCTAACAAAATCGTCATGTTTCAGCGGGCTCAGGAGCAGCCGGAGGATTGAATCCACAAGGTTATCCACAGATGCGGTGCACAAAACCGCTTTTGCAGCCCGGCCGAAGGGTTTGTCGCATCGTCTTGAGAAACGACCTCAAAAAAGCAGCGCGACTGGACCGGTGTCTGGGCCACCGTACCGCCCCTTGGGTCTGGCGAATCCTCCCCGACCGGCCCCCGCCGGGCCTTGAGCAGGCCGAGCGCGCGAGGACAAGCGGTGCCCCCCGGGTGAATGCCGACCTTGGGGGTCGGATCGGAATGGCCATCGGGGCCGAAAGGCGCGGCCCAGGACGCTGGCACCGTTCGATGGGGTTAGTTTCAGCGGGCGCTGTCCCAACCCGCGACGTCAGGGCGCGAAGCTTCTTGGCCAGGCGCCCTGGCCATGCTGAAGAGGGGCAGAGTGTCGCGCGGGCCATCGGGCGCCCGGTGCGACACCCGGGCCGGTGGTTTCCATGTTATGCACATCGCGGCCATTGACCTGGAAATGCGTTTATGGCAGCTCGGTCTTCTGATTAACTATTCGCTGATATTCCTAACATCCTGAATTGGTGCGGTAAACGACGGTGATCAGAGTTTGGCCGTTTTAACGAATTCTTTGTATTCGAGCGAGTTCCGACGGATCCGGACGCCCAAATCCACAGGGTTATCCACAGCGGCTGTGAACAAGAAGCCTTTTGGCAATGCAGACTTGGTCTTACCATCCCTTATGGAGAATCGACATCAATAACAGGATGCACTGGAGCCGACCTGTGAAGGATCGACGCGCGGCCATGCCGGCCAGCCAACATGTCGCCACCGCGGATCCGGTCTCGCCAAGCGGTCCCGCTTGGAGGGCATCAGGGGGTCGGATTCGCAGAAATGAGCCTCGCGGAAGTGCCCCCAATGGCCGGCGCCCGACGCTGATCGGCGCCGGGCCCCAAGCATGCCTGATCCGAGCGTTGCGTGGGCTTGTGGTGTCCTCCGCGACCCAGGTCCCGGATCAACTGGAAGCCTGCGGCGTGGGCCGCGTCGGTGGAACCCGTGCGCTGCCGTTCGCGACCATCCCGCGTCCGACATTAGGCTTCGCGTACAAAGGAAACACCAACCAACTTGGACCCCGCCCGATTTCAGCGCGGGAGCCTGCTGGCCGTCGCCGCCCGTCCCCGCGGATCTTTACCGAGACTAAGTGGGGTGGGTGACGGGAACCCTTCCGGGACCCTTTACCCTGCCGCGACGCCGGGCATGGTGTGATAGCCCGGCAGCGCGGCGAAGCGCTCGAGCCAGCGCCGGACCGCGGGATAGGGGCCGAGCGCGACGCCCGCCTCATCGGCCAGGGCCACATAGGGATAGCAGGCGACATCGGCGATGGTGGCGACCTCGCTCACCAGCCAGTTGCGGTCCTGGAGATGCCCCTCCAGGACCTTCAGGCCCGCGCGCCCCTCCGCCTGGCAAGCGGCCAGGTTGAAAGGCCGTCCGAAGTGCAGGACGGACCGCGCCCGGGCCAGGCCATAGAGCAGCTCGTTCTCGGACAGGGCCAGCCACTGCATGACCCGGGCCTCACCGACCGCGTCGACGGGCAGCCAGGGGCCGCCGGCCCGCTCGGGGTCCCCGTAGCGGCGGGCCAGGTAGACCAGGATGGCCAGTGAGTCCCAGAGGCGCAGCTCCCCGTCCTCCAGCACCGGGATCTGGCCGCGCGGATTCAGGGTCTTGAAGGCAGGGGTCAGGGTCTCGCCCTGGCTGCTATCCACGGGCACCCGCTGGTAGTCGAGCCCGAGCATGCCTAGCAGCAGGCGGACCTTGTAGCAGTTGCCAGAAAGCTCGAAGTCGTAAAGACGCATGCCGATGCCGCCAGATGGAGGACGCCGGCCAGAATCTAGCAGAATGGGGCTTGGATCGGGGCCCAGGCGTCCCCCGGCCACGGGAGGCCGGCGCCACTACAAACGAAAAAAGGCCGCTGAAGCAGCGGCCTTTTAGGAATTTGGAGCGGGAAACGAGACTCGAACTCGCGACCCCAACCTTGGCAAGGTTGTGCTCTACCAACTGAGCTATTCCCGCTAGGAGACCCGGTATTTTACGGGCCGAACCCGTCCTGTCAAGCGCCGCCGCGTCCGCACACTCATGCCCCGGGCTCGGACCCTGGGCCGCGCCTGGGCCTCACGGCCTCGCCCGCCGGCCGCGCGGGCCGGCTCAGCAGGCTGGGCCAAGCGGCCCGCAGGTACAGCACCATGGACCAGAGGGTGAGGAGCGCCGCCAGGTAGAGCAGCCAGAGCCCCAGCTCATAGACCCAGGTCGGCAGGGCCGAGCCCCGCAGCAGGAGGAGGATGATCGCCACCATCTGGGCGGTGGTCTTGAGCTTCCCGGTCCTGGAGACCGCCACCTTGCCCCGGGCGCCGACCTCCGCCATCCATTCGCGCAGCGCCGAGACGGTGATCTCGCGTCCGATGATCACCGCCGCGGGTAAGGCCAGCACCGTGCGAGGATCGGCCTGCACCAGCAGCACCAAGGCGACGGCGACCATCAGCTTGTCGGCGACCGGGTCGAGGAAGGCACCCAACGGCGAGGTCTGATCCCAGCGCCGCGCCAGGTGGCCGTCCAGCCAGTCTGTGATGGCCGCGGTCCCGAACACCAGGGCCGCCACATAGGAGGTCCAGGGCGACTCCACGTAGAACACCACGACGAACACCGGGATCAGGACGATCCGCAGCAGGGTCAGCAGGTTGGGCGTGTTCCACATGGCTCCCGGACCTTCAGGCCCCGGGTGCATCCGGGTGCAAGGCATCATGGATGCGCTGGGCCAGCTCTCGGCTGATACCGTCCACCTGGGTCAGGTCCTCGACCCCAGCCCGGGCCAGGCCCCGCATACCGCCAAAGGCCTTGAGCAGGCGCTGTCGGCGCCTGGGCCCGACCCCGGCGATGTCCTCCAGCACCGAGGCGGTGCGCGCCTTGGCGCGTCGCTGGCGATGTCCCGTGATGGCGAAGCGGTGCGCCTCGTCGCGGATCTGCTGGACCAGATGCATGGCGGGCGAGTCGGCCGGCAGTATAACGGGGGTACCCTGACCCAACAACCAGAGCTGCTCGGTGCCGGGCCGTCGATCCGGCCCCTTGGAAACACCCACCAGGCTGATACCGCTCAAGCCCAGGTCCTGCAGGGCGTCCGCTACGGCCCCGATCTGACCCCGACCACCGTCGATGAAAAGCAGGTCCGGAATCGGGTACTCACCCTGCTTGACGCGGGTGTAGCGCCGGCTGAGCGCCTGGTGCATGGCCGCATAGTCGTCCCCGGGGGTGATCCCCGCGATGTTGAAACGGCGGTAGTCCGACTTGCGCGGGCCCTCGGCGTCGAACACCACGCAGGAGGCCACGGTCAGCTCGCCGCGGGTGTGGCTGATGTCGAAGCACTCCATCCGCCCGGGGAGCTCCGGCAGGTCCAGGGCCTCCCGCAGGGCCTCCAGCCGCAGCCCATAGCCCGCCTGGCTGCCCAGCCGCGCCTTGATGGCCGCCGCCGCGTTGCCGCGCGCCATCTCCAACCAGCGGGCCCGCTCCGCGCGCACCCGCCACTTGATCTGCACCCGATGCCCGGCCCGCTCCCCCAGGGCCTCCTCCAAGAGTGGCCGCTCCTCGGGCTCGGCGGAGCACACCAGCTCCGCCGGCACCAGCTTATCTGCGTAGAACTGGGCGATGAATCCCCCGAGCAGGGCGGGCTCGTCGGTCTCCGCCGGGGCCTGAGGAAAGAACACCTTGTTGCCCAGGTTGCGCCCGGCGCGGATGAAGAAGACCTGGACGCAGTGCACACCCCCCTCCTGGGCGCAGGCGATGATGTCCAGGTCGCCCCCCTCCCCGCTCACGTACTGGCGCTCGCGGATACGCCTCAAGGTCGCGATCTGGTCCCGCAGGGCGGCGGCCCGCTCGAACTCCAGGGCCGCGGCGGCCTGCTCCATGGCCACCACCAGCTCATCGATCACCTCGTCCGCGCGCCCCTCCAGGAACTTGATGGTGCGCCCCACGTCCTCCCCGTAGAGCTCCGGGCTCACCAGGCCGCAGCAGGGCCCGCTGCAACGGCGGATCTGGTACTGCAGGCAGGGGCGGGAGCGGTTGCGGTAGAAGCCGTCCTCGCACTGGCGCACGGGAAACAGCTTCTGGAGAAGCTGCAGGGTCTCGCGCACCGCCCACGCGCTCGGGTAGGGCCCGAAGAAGCGTCCCGGCCCCTTGCGCGGGCCCCGGTAGAAGGCCAGACGAGGAAACGCGTCCTGGGTGCTCAGATAGATATAGGGATAGCTCTTGTCGTCCCGCAGCACCACGT
>JBLMWY010000476.1:0-7138 GCA_050257475.1 Bdellovibrio bacteriovorus | reverse complement strand
AAAGAGCGGTCGTAGGTGGGCCGTGGGGGCGTGCCCCGCCAGCGTCGGCTAAGCGCGTAAAGCCGCCCGTGGATAGCCCGAGATCGAGCAGCAGCTCCTGGGACACTCCGGCCGCTGATCCTGGCGAGGTAGAGATCCGGCGGATGCGCGCTAGACGCGGTAAAAAAAATTGCCAATCTACAGCTCGGCTGTGGCAAATGAACAACGGCGGCTACGCGAAGTGGCGCCTCGGGAAGGGGGCGATCTCGGACTTGGCCGCCACGTCTCTCACGGTCCCGCGGAGTGGGATAAATGGCCGTTGACGGTACGGGCAAATCTCGCCTTTGCGAGGCGGCGGTTGCAGCTTGACAGGACGGCAGGAGCCCACGAGAGACGGCGCAGCTCCGCCTCTGCCTGACGGATCTTCGTGATGTCGCGCGTGATCCCAGTGAGCGGGCCGACCTTGTCCTGGGCATCCACACAGGGTACGAAGCACGAGGCGAAATGGCGCGGCTGAGGGCTCTGTCCCGAGCCAACGACCTCGAAGTGGTGGGTTTCGCCCGCAAAGGCGTCTGCCATCAGATGACGGATTCTGTCACGGTCATCAGGCGCGACGAGATCGAGATAGTGACAACCGCGGATGTCCTCCTCGCTTTGGACGTTCACCAGATCGAGGCCCGCCGGGTTCATGGCGGTGAGGCGACCTTCGGCATCGATCTCGTGGAAGCAAAGGGGTGCTCGGTGGAATAGGTGACGCTAACGGTCGAGTGCCACTGGTCACTGCCTCCTTAGTACCTTCGCTGACGAGCTGTCTCGGGCCGGCCCTGTGCTGGTGGAGCAGGTTTGCGTGCTAGCCGGATTCTGAGGTGGACGAGGGCACGATAACCTTTGGGACGAGGTGGAGACGTTGCGCTCTCCGGGCAAATCGTCCGTCATCGAAGGTGCAAAGCGCCTGGCAGTGTCCGGCCCCCGCCAAGTGCAGGGCATCGGCGAAGTCCATGCCCTGGCCGAGCAGGTCTAGGGCCCGGACAACGCGGTCGGATTCTTCGACGTTGACGTTGACAAGCCCCAGAAGATGCTCCATGACCTGAATGACCCGCGCCGCGTCGAAGCGGTAAAAGGCGCGGAGCACCCATTCCAACTCAAGGGTGACGGTGAGCGGAACGAACAGGCTTGGACTCTTGGCGATGACCTCGTAGGCGACAGGCCGCTGCTCGGTGGCCTCAGGGTCGCCCGGGTCGTCGACGTAGAATCGGGCCAGGATGTTGGTATCAAGGGCGATCATCGTCGCTGCCGCGCATGGCGGTTGCCACGTCGAACTCGGCGAGGCGTCTCTCCCCCGGCTGATCGCATCTCAGGAGCCCGTAGCCATCCTCCGGTCGGGTTCGGCTAATGGCCCTAAGGGGCCGGACTCGGATTGTGTCGCCCTCCAGCTCGAAGTCCAGCTTGGTGCCAGGCTCGATCCCCAACCGGTGGCGGATGGCCGCGGGAATCACGACTTGTCCTTTGTCTGAAACGGTCACGGTCGCCATTGACGGCACCCTTTTCTTACATGGTAAGAGCTATGGTGCACCGGAGCAGTCGCGGCGCGAAAATCTCTTGGGCCCAGACCAGGACCTGCTGACCGGGGCGCATCTCCTTCGCGGTCGCGACGACCTCAACAGGTTGAAAGAGCTCGGAGGCCAACCGGTTTCCGAGCTCCGGCACCTTTATCTGCCGCATGCCAATCTTGGGTTCCGGCCGGTTCGTCGAGGGCGGACTCGGCGAAGCTGATCCTGACGACCACCATGCCCCTATGGAGGTCCCAAGCTGGACTTGGCATCGGAGAGGGGGCCTCTCGGCCGGCATCCAGCTCGGCCAATCCCGCGACCTCGGCGCGCATGAAGGCGCGCCGACCAAAGACGTTGCGGCCGGCGGCTAGCCCCGCTCCGCGGCCAGGGCCGTGGCGTTTTCGGGCACGGGGTCTCGACGTTTTGCTCATCCTGACCTGCTCATTCGAGCATGGCGAGGCCCTTGCGACTGGAATTTGCCGGCGCCCTGTATCATGCAACGGCACGCGGCGACGGGCGCGAGGCGATCTGTCGGGCCGACGGCGACCGGCATCCACCTCCATCTCGGCCTGCTCCCGTATCCCCGCCTCATCGGCGATTGCCGTGGGGATGCGCACCATCAGACTGTTGTCCCACCGTTGTGCCTTGACACGCATGCCCGGCCCTCCTCGGGTGTTTCGACACCGCAGACGCTACGCGGTCTTGTCTCTGCCAGCAAAGCTCGCTTCCCAGCGTCAACGATGTCTGTGGGGAGCAACGGGGCCAGGTCTTGACTGTTGTCTACTCCGACACACTCACGCGATGGGGCAGGGGCCGGTACAGACGGCACCACCTGACCACTTCAACCGAGGGACCAGCTCAGAGGTTGTGAATATATCTACTGCGCGCCCCGATCGCGGCGTCGCGTGCTCGTTCGCTCCTCGCCTATCCACTTGATATGTCTCGTCGCTCACTGTGCGGCTCCTTGCCGCCCTCGATCGGATGATTGGGCTGCTCGCTACGGTTTCTTCACAACCTCTCAGGCCGCGGCGCGCAGGGGTTCCTCCTCCCAGGGCACCCAGTCGGCCGCACCCCGGCGCCGGTGGACCGCGCTGTTCTCGTCGATGCGAAACAGGTGCAGCCAGCCGTTGTCGACCAGCTCCCGCACCAGCGGGTGACGCGCGATGATGTCCTCCATGGGCGCCTCGGGGGCCTCGATGAAGACACTCAGCCGCAGGGGCTCGTGCATCCAGCGCTGCCCATCGTGCAGCGACTGCAGGGGCAGGCCGACGCGCAGGTCGCCACCATTGCCCTCCAGCACCCCGATGGCCCCGCCCGCGATGTTGTGCAGCACCTTGTTGCCGCTGCCGAAGCGTGGGTTGTCCACCATCGAGCCGTAGTACTGCATATTGATCCAGTTAGCGACGACCATGGGCGCGGTCATGATCAGCTCGAGGACCTTGAACGCGTCGTCGGCCTGCCAGCGGTACTCATGCAGGAAGGCGCGCCCGCCCAGGTCGGCGCCCAGGGTGCGCTCGCGCGGCGCCGCGATGAAGGCGGCATTGTTGGCCAGCGCCCACTCGGGGCGGACCTGCGACCAGTCGCGGCTGCGCCGGCGCACGTCCGCCTCCACCGCCCGTCCGGGGAATCCGGCGATGCCCAGGCCGGCGGCCCGCTGCATGCGGGTCAGCTCCCCGGCCTGCTCCAGCCACCGGCGCAGCCTCGCGAGGTCTTCTGCGAGTGTCCGCGGGATCTCCTCGGTATCGAACAGGCGCACGTCGTCGGTCGTCGTATCGTGCAGGCCCGCCACGAACCAGGTGTCCTCCGGGACGCGGATTCCGCGCTCGCGCAGCCCGCCGCGCACTGCCGGCTGATTCAGGAGGGCGGCGACCACCCGGGCGCTGGCCTCACCCGTCTGACCCGCGCAGGCGCCGCAGTCCAGGCCGCTGGCGTGGGGATTGTTGACCGTGCTGCTGCCGTGTCCGGTCAGTAAGACGAGGCGGGCGAAGTGATCGGTCAGCCCCATGGCGCGCAGGATGCGCTCGGCGTGATCCAAGCGCTCGGCCTCGGGGATGCCCGAGGGGCCGTTCGGCGTCGCGCCCAGGGAGGGACCGATTCGCCTCAGGGCGGGCGTGTCGAGCCCCTGCGTGGACGGGTCCGGGACGGGCCGCGTCCAGCCGAGGCTGTCGCTGAGCAGCTTCGGGAGGTACATCAGGCCCGCGGCCTCCACGAAGGAGAAGCAGGAGGTGGCCGAAAACTTGAAGCCCTTCCATGCCTTGCTCAAGCCGACGCGCTTGCGCCGCTTGGCGATCTGCCGGCCGTTGTCGTGGTCGTCGCCCTCCTTCACCCGCTCGTGGATGCGGTAGGCCGGGTTGAAGATCACCGGCACATGGGACCGGCCGCATTCGGCCCCGAGCGGCACGTACTCGATGAAGATCCCAAAGAAACCCGCGAAGCCGAGGGTCTGAACCCCGGGCGCCACGGTTTCCAGCGAGCGGCGGAAGACCTCGGAGCGCACGTCGATGCAGAAGGCGGCCTGCGCCGCCGGTCGCTCTGTATCGGCGCGGTCACGAACCTTCCGCGCCGGCGTGCCCAAGGCGCTCACCACGCCGCGCTGGAAGCCGATCTCCATGGCGTTGAGCAGGATGCGATCGATCTCCGCCGCCGCCTGGCGCTTGGCGGACGGGGGGCGCATGCTGGCGGCCAGCATCTCGCGCCAACGCGCCACCAGGGCGGGGCTGTCCTTGCCCTGGAACAGCAGGACATCCCACATCAGGCGGATGGCCAGCAGGTCGACGATGGAGTCGTCCTCCTTGCCGGCGAGCTCCGCCTGCCAGCGCAGGTAGCGGGCCCAGGCCGCCCAGCCGCCGATGCTCAGCAACGCGGCGTGGAGATAGCGCTCGACGGCCTCGTCGGGGATGTCGAGCGCCTGGATGGCCCAGGCGATGGCCGCGCGCGGCTGCTCCGGCAGGTCGGCAACCTGGTCCTTGAAGTCGCCCAGTCCCATCATGGCCGGGCTCAGGTCGACGGCGGCGGCCCTGCGCCAGGACGCGTACAGCGGCTGTTCCCGCCAGGGCATGCGGACCGTCGCCTGGCCGAGGTCGAAGTAGGCGGCGCAGTGGAGGCTGATCCGCTCGGTGACGAAGCTCGTCCAGATGCCGCCCTCCACGGAGTCCAGCACCTCGCTGACCGAGGCCATGCCCATCTTGGGCTGGGGGGCCTTGGTGGCGAGGATCTGCTCGACCGCCGCCACGTCCAGTCGGCTGCCGCAGCGCTCGATGGCCTGCCTCAGGTCCTCGCGGGTGATGCGTCCCGCGGCGAGCTGCTCGCGATAGTAGGCGCGCGGCATGTAGAGGCTGCTGTCAACGACGCGGGCCAGGGTGTCCGAGGCATCCTGGAAGCTCAGGTCGCGCAGACCGAAGAACGGGTTCACGGCGACGAAGTGCTTCAGCGGCCAGAGGGGCGCAACGCGGGCACAGGCGGCGTCGATGCGCCGGTCCAGCCCCTCGGCCTCGACGATGGGGATGATGCCGGCCTTGCCCGGGTGGGCACGCTCCGGGGTCCGCGCCCGCTGCGAGGTGGTTGCGTCGTCGCGGGTCAGGTCGTCCAACCCTCTCAGCAACATGGCTCCGTTCAGATTCATGGTTGACCTCCTTAGGGCTTCAGGGTGGCAAGGGAAGCGGCCGGCGGGGCGGGCCAGATGCGCTGCAAGAGGCGCGTGATGTAAACGTCGATGTACAAACCGTTGTACAGGTGTACGTAAATGGCCTCTCCGCTGGGCGAGCGGATCTGCTTCAGCCGCTGCTGCGCGACCAGGAGGGCGAGAAAGACGCCCACCACGATCACCGCCAGTGTCGCGTGCACCGCGTCGGAGGCATCCCGGACCGGCATGACACTGCCGACCAGGGCATGCTCGAAGAGCGCGTGCAGGGCGAAGTAGGCGGTGCTGACGATGGCGGCGAGACCGAGGCTGCGCAGCAGGAAGTCCCTGTCGCTCATCACGCTGGCCGCCTGCAGCAGCAATTGACTCACGGCGATGGCGACGATGGCACCGGCGGCGATTAGGGCCGGCTGCGCGTGCAGGCTCACGCCGAAGATGCCGCCGACGGCGACTGTCATCAGGCCTCCCGTGCCCAGGGCGGTGAGCAGGCGTCCCGGCCTGGCGCTGCCGCCGGTATGGGCGATGGCGGGTGCGCGGAAGGCATCGACGCCGCTACCCGAGGCCAGGAAGGCATGGGCCTTGTAGAGAGAGTGGGCAACGAGGTGCAGCATGGCCAGGCTGTAGAGTCCAAGGCCACATTCCAGCAGCATGAAGCCCATCTGGGCGGTGGTCGACCAGGCCAGAGAGACCTTGATGCTGGTCTGGGTGAGCATGACCAGCGAGGCCAGGGCGAGGGTGACGAGCCCGATGCCGGCAAGCAGGGAGAGGGCCAGCTCCGACTGAGACACGACCGGGCTCATGCGGATCACCAGGAAGGCCCCGGCGTTGACGATGCCGGCGTGAAGCAGGGCCGAGACCGGCGTCGGGGCCTCCATCACCTGGATCAGCCAGCCGTGGAAGGGGAACTGGGCCGACTTGAGCGCGGCGCTCACCACGATCAGCACGGCCGCCCATTGCAGGGCCGCGGGCAGCGGCCCTTCCATGGACGCCATGATCCGGGCCATCTCGTCGAACTCCCAGGTGTGAAGGGTGGCGCCGATGAGTGCGATGGCGCTGACCAGACTCAGGTCGCCGATGCGGCTGATGACGAATTTCTTGTGGGCCGCGAGGACGGCCGCCGGACGCTCCCGGTAGAACATCAGGAGCTGGTGCAGACACAGGCTGGTGGCGATCCAGGCCAGGGAAAACATCAGCAGGTTGCTCGAGACGATCAGGGTCAGGATCGCCGCCAGGGTCAGGCTTAGCCATTTGTGGAAGCGGCCCTGATTGACGTCGCCGTCGAGATAGTTGCGCGCGTAGCGCGAGACCACCGCGCCTACGAAGGACACGAGGGCGAGCATGATCACGGTCACGGCGTTCACGTAGGCGCCGATGGAGAAGTCCCCCAGCGCCCAGGGCAGCGGGACCGCGTACAGGGTCCAGGCGCGGGCATCGTCGAATGCATGCACCCCGGCGGCGGTGACCGCAAGGGCGAAGGCGAGCCAGGCCACGGCCTCGTTGACGCGCGCCATCAGGCGGGGACGCGCGTTCGCCCCTGCGGCCGGGACCAGCCCCACCAGCAGGTACAGCAGGGGGGTGGCGAGGACCAGCATCGGGGTCAGTAGATCAGGCATCGTGCTCATGACAACCTCCAATGGAACGTGCGAGCAGGAGGCAAGCGCCGCCGGCGTGACGCACAGCGGTCCTGAGTGACGGCCGGCTGGTCCTTGGGCGAGGGGGCCCGGCGGCCCGCGAATGGTTCTTCATGGCTCGTCTCCTGGTGCTTCGATGGCGGTGCCGGAGGGAGCTGCGTCCTCGCCCCGACGTTGGACTGCAGTCTGGGGAAGGATGAAGAAAGAAGAAAATGAATAGTTAGAATCGTTACAATAGCCTTTTGGCTATTGTTGGGGTAAGGCGGAAATGGCCGGGATGCGCGTTACCTTGCGGCAGCTGCGGGCCTTCGAGGCGGTGGCCCGACTGCGCAGCTTTA
>JBLMWY010000475.1:0-8237 GCA_050257475.1 Bdellovibrio bacteriovorus | reverse complement strand
GTTTGGCTACGTGTGGTTGGGCGCCCACCACCTCCAGTACACCGCGCTACCGGACTGGGCTGGGTCTCTGGGGGCCGCCGTCTCCATCGCTATGATCATCCCCTCCTGGGGTGGCGCTGTTAACGGCATGATGACCCTTTCCGGGGCTTGGGATCGGCTGCGCACCGACTATGTGCTGCGTTTCCTCATCATCGCCCTGGCCTTCTATGCCATGTCGACCTTCGAGGGGCCAGTGATGTCGCTGAAGACCGTCAATGCCCTGTCCCACTACACAGACTGGACCGTCGGCCACGTGCATTCTGGGGCCCTGGGTTGGGTGGCCGGCATCTCGATCGGCGCCATCTACCACCTGATGACGCGGCTCTTCCACACCCAGATGTACTCGGAGAAACTGGTCAACTTCCATTTCTGGACGGCCACCATCGGCACCGTCATCTATATCGTCGCCATGTGGGTCTCCGGGATCATGCAGGGTCTGATGTGGCGGGCCTATGACGAATACGGCACCCTCGCCTATACCTTCGTGGAGTCGGTGGACGCCATGCACCCCTACTACGCCATGCGGGCCGTCGGTGGCGCCATCTTCCTACTGGGCGCCATCGTGATGCTCTTCAACGTGCTGATGACCGTCGCCAAGTCCTCTTCCGAGGGCAGCCTGGCGAAGGCCCGCAGCGTGCCGGCCGCGGCCTGATCCCTGGAGGTAAACGACAATGGCTGAAAAGACCAAGGCGAAGAGCTTCCAGGAATGGCTGGAGGTCAACATTTGGGGTCTCCTGACCGTTACGGCGCTGGTCCTGTCGGTGGGTGGGCTGGTCGAGATCGTGCCCCTCTTCTATATGAAGAACACCATGGAGCACAACAAGCACCCGGAGCTCGTCTGGGCCAAGGCGGGGTCCGAGCCCATCGTGACCATGGATGCGAGCGGTAAGCCGGCGTGGAACTGGAAGCCTGGGGAGGGCGTGCGCCCCTATACGGCGCTCGAGCTGGCCGGTCGCGACATCTATCAGCGGGAAGGGTGCTACACCTGCCATTCCCAGATGATCCGGCCGTTTCGGGACGAGAAGGAGCGTTACGGTCACTACTCCTTGGCCTCGGAATCGTACTTCGACCACCCTTTCCAATGGGGCTCCAAGCGCACCGGTCCCGATCTGGCCCGGGTGGGCGGCAAGTACTCCGACGAGTGGCAGCGCCAGCACCTGAGGAACCCGCGCTCGGTGGTCCCGGAGTCGGTCATGCCGAGCTACCCCTGGCTCGATGATGCCTACTTAGATGGCGAGCGGATGCAGTCGCACATGAGGGGTCTGCAGAGCATCGGCGTTCCCTACGCGGACGCAGACATCGAGACGGCCCCCGCTTTGGTTGAGGGAAAGACCGAGCTGGACGCCCTGGTGACCTACCTGCAGGTCCTGGGCACCATGGCCGCCCTGGACGAGAACAAGGCGTACCGTGAATAGTCTTGTCGAGTACTTCCACACCGACTGGGAGGCGATGACGACCAACGATTGGATCGGTCTGACCATCACCGTCGTCGTCTTCCTGCTCATGATCGTGGCGTACTTCCAGGTCTTTCGTCCCAAGAACCGGGATCGGCTCGAGTCGAAGAAGCACATCCCGTTCGAAGAGGACAACGAGCTCAACGGAGAAAACAATGGCCGACCATAATCCATTTCCCGGTGAGAACAACACCGGTCATATCTGGGACGACAACCTGCGGGAGCTAAAGAACCCCCCGCCGCGGTGGTGGATGCTCGCGTTCTGGGCCTCCGTAGCCTGGTGGGTAGGCTACGCGATCCTGTATCCCATGTGGCCCATCGGCCAAGAGCCCACGAAGGGTATCCTCGGATGGAGCCAGATCCAGGAGTACGAAAAAGGATTGGCTCAGGTCCAGGCCCGGCGGGCGGAGTTCGAGGAGCAGATCGCGGCGATGACGCCCGAGCAGATCCTGGCCGATCCAGGGTTGACGCAATACACGCTCGCCTCCGCCAAGGTGTTGTTCGGTGACTATTGCTCCGCTTGCCATGGGAGCGGCGGACAGGGCAATCCCGGCTTCCCGGTGCTGGCCGACGATGATTGGCTCTACGGCGGCAGCACGGCCAAGCTTATCGAGACCATCACCAACGGGCGCAAGGGCGCCATGATCGCCCACGCCAATATCCTTTCCGAGGCCCAGGTCGACACCCTCGCGCATTGGGTGGTTCAGATGGCGGAGACCGGGGGCACCGGTGGCAGCGAGCAGGGTTGGGCCCTCTTTCGGGAGAAGGGCTGCACCGCCTGCCACGGCGAGAAGGCGAACGGCATCCTAGCCGAGCTGCCCGGTGGGGAGGTCGTCACCGTGGGCGCGGCCAACCTAACGGACGGGATCTGGCGCTTCCAGCCCGGCGGCTATGAGAGCGCCCGCCACACTATCCTCTACGGTGTCAACCAGCCAGGCATCCCCGAAACTCGCGACGCGGTGATGCCAGCCTTTGGTCCGGACATCACGCGGGGGGGGGCGGCCAAGCTGAGTGGGCTGGACATCAAGAAGCTCGCGATCTATGTCCACGAGCTCGGCGGCGGTACCTAGGTAGATGCCGATTAACAGCCTTTCTAGCAATTGACGGGTTCGCGTCCCGAGACGCGCGGGTCTCGGGACGCGCCATCTTCGGGGGTTTGAGGCCCATGGAGATGGCTGGACATCCTTGGCCCGCACGGGCAGCGCTTTATGTGGGCGCTTCCTTGATTCGCGCTGGGGCAAGGTCGGTTGGGGGGCGGCCGCATTGGCCTCCACACAAGAGAAACGCGGGAGCGAGGAGCGAGTGCAGTGAATGTGCTGACCAACATGATGAATTGGGATCCGGTGGCCTGGATGTCGGTCCTGATGGTGGTGATTGCGATCGTGATCATCGTCTTTCTCTATTTCAAGGTGTCGGCGCTCATCAAACAGGACGCCGAGGCCCATAAGAACCAACGACAGTGATTGAAGTGATCTGGGGCCCTCGGCCTCGTAAAGGGGGATCCTGCATCCCCCTTTTTCGTTCCGGGAATTTGAGGCGAATCACCGGGTTAAAATTGACATATCGCATGGCGCGAGGGGTGAGTCTGAGGCAAATTTCGCGCCTTTGCCGATTGGGCCCGGATGCGCTGGTCCCGTACCGCGGCGACTGATTCCTCCTGGAGATTCTCTGTGAACCTGAACGAACCCACGCGGGCCCAGGCGGCCGTGGATGCCCTCTACGCCGACGCGGAGCATTGGCACGTCAACACGGGCGGCGAGACGATCCATGCCAAGCGGATCTCGGGCCGCTGGCGGACCATCAAATGGCTCACCGCTGCGGTCTGGCTGGCGTTCTTCCTGGGACCCTATCTGCGCTGGGATGGACGCCAGGCGGTGTTGTTCGACATCCCGAATCGGCAGTACCACATCTTCGGCGCCACCGTCCTGCCCCAGGACTTCTGGATGCTGTCCCTGCTGCTGTTGTTCTTTGCCATCCTGCTCGCGGTCTCCACCGCCCTCGTCGGCCGCGTGTGGTGCGGCTTCTTCTGCTTCCAGACGGTGTGGACCGATGTGTACACCTGGGTGGAAGAGAAGCTCGAGGGTAGCCCTCCCCAGCGCCGCAAGCTCGACAAGGCGCCCTGGAGCGGCAGCAAGGTCCTGGTCAAGTCCGCGAAGCACCTCATCTGGCTGCTGATCGGATTCGTGACGGGCTTCAGCTTCGTCGCCTGGTTCAACGACGCCCCCAGCCTGTGGCGAGATTTCTTTGTGGGCGAGGCGAATGGGGCGGTGTACATCGCGGTCGCCCTGTTCACGGTGGGGACCTATGTCCTGGCCGGCTTCCTACGGGAGCAGACCTGTTTTTGGCTGTGTCCCTACGCGCGTATTCAGGGGGTCATGCTGGACAAGACCACCGTGGTGCCCACCTACGATGTGAAGCGCGGCGAGCCCCGCGGTCGGGTGAAGAAGGGGGAGAAGGACGCGACCCGTACCACGGGTGACTGTGTGGACTGCAAGCAGTGCGTGGCGGTGTGTCCCACCGGCATCGACATCCGGCACGGACAGCAGGAGGGGTGCATCACCTGTGCCCTGTGCATTGACGCCTGCAATGAGGTCATGGAGAAGGTTGGCCGACCTAAGGGCCTGATCCGTTACGCGTCCCTCGATGAGATGGAGGGTAAGCCGGTCAAGGCAATGTTGGCGCGGCCAAGGGTTTGGGTGTACACCACGATCCTTACGGTGGCCCTCGCGGGCATCGTCTACGGGCTCTCGTCGCTGGCGGCCATCGATCTCAAGGTGCTCCACGAGCGGGCACCGCTCTTCGTCACCCTGAGCGATGGCTCCATCCAGAACAAGTACACGCTCAAGTTGCTGAACAAAACGCCGGATGACCTGTCTGTTACCATCAGCGCCTCGGGGCCTGAAGGACTCCAGCTCGTCGGCGCCGATGAGCCGGTGACCATCCGCCATGGGACCGTGACGCCGGCCATGGTTTTCGTCAAGGTTCCGAAGAGCCATCTCACCCGAGACCAGGAGCCGCTGCGCTTCAGCGTGCAGGGGGCGACGCCGAGCGGGCAGGTGGTTCGCTCTGAGCGGGAAAGTGTCTTCATCGGGCCGCGGAGTTAGGGAGAGGACCGCGCCATCCCGGCCAGGCATGGCGGTCGAGCCGCGGCCAGGGATGACGACGCGGAGCCTGCAGGGGCGCATCCACGGAGCGCCCTGGCGAGCCGCACACGAGCCAGCCCTCGCAGCTGAGCTTCAACGCTGATCACCTTTGGTTAAGCAGGGTCACCCTCGGACCTGTCCGGGCGGGACTCGATTGAGAGAGGATTGAGTGCGATGCAGACGACGAGCTCGGAGGCCAAGACGACCTCCGCCTGGCGCAGCCCCTGGGTGATTGGCTGGATCGGCCTGGTGGTGACGGTGCTGGGTGTCAATCTGACCATGGTGGTGCTGGCGGTGGCCACCAATCCTGGCCTGGTCAACGACGACTTCTACGAGCGTGGACAGGACTACGAGCGGACCCTGATGTCGCGCCGTGCCCGGGATCCAGGCTGGACCATCAAGGCGGATTTCCCCTCGGACATCAAATCCGGTGAGCCAACCACCGTGCGCGTGTTCCTGGTCGACAGGGCGGGTCAACCGGTGTCCCCCGGGGCCGTCACCTTCTTTGCGTATCGGCCCTCGGACAAGTCTCTGGACTTCTCGGCGCCCATGATGGAGGAAGGCAAGGGACGCTATGTCGCCCAGGTCAGCTTTCCGGCGTTCGGACTCTGGGATGGCCTGGTCGCGGTGGGGCAGGGCGGGGACGAGTACACCACGAGCGCCCGCATCGCGGTCGCCCGCCCTTGATCTGTGTCCGTCACCGTCGCGGGTCCACCAGTCCGCGCCGAGGAGGCCGGTCCTGAAGAGTCGGCCGGGCCCCACACCACGGCCTCGGAGTCTCCCCGTCGCTGCTTCCATTGCGGCCTGCCGGTCGCCCCTCAAGATCACATTTCCTCGGTGGTCGCTGGGACGGAGAGGGACTTCTGCTGCACCGGCTGCCGGGCGGTATGCGAGGCCATCTTCGCCGCAGGGCTCGAGGGATTCTACCGCCGCACCCCGGAGGGGGAGCCCCTAGGTCCCCCACCCGAGCCGCCGAAGAACCTCGCCATTTACGACCTTGACGCGGTCCAAGAGGAGTTCGTCGACACCGCGAGCGAGGCGCGTGAGATCAACCTGCTGGTGGAGGGGATCCACTGCGCCGCCTGTGTCTGGCTGATCGAGAATGGCCTCAAGACCCTGCCCGGGGTCGAGGAGGCCAGGGTCAACCTGACGGGGCGGCGCTTGCGGGTGCGTTGGGACAACGGCCGGCTCAAGCTGTCGCGCATTCTGCGCCGGCTCGGCGATATCGGCTACGCGGCCGTCCCCTTCGACCCCGAGTCCGCCGAGGGCGCCCTGCGACGGGAAAACCGCGCCATGCTCTATCGCATGGCCTGGGCGGGCTTTGCGATGATGAACCTGATGTGGGTCTCCATCGCGCTCTACGCCGGAGCGGACCGCGGGGAGTATCGGGGCCTCTTCCACTGGATCGGCCTGATCCTGGCCACCCCCACGCTGCTCTACTCCGGCTACCCCTTTTACCGCGGCGCCTGGAATGGGTTGCGCAGCGGGCACCTCAGCATGGACCTGCCGATCGCCATTGGGGCGTCCATCACCTACCTGTACTCGCTCTACGTCACCCTCAGCGGGACCCTGGTGGGGGATGTCTACTGGGACACGGTGGTGAACTTCCTGTTCGTGATCCTAGTGGGGCGCTACCTGGAGGCGGCCTCGAAGCGGGAGGCGGTGGCCTCGACTCAGCGCCTGCTCGACCTCCAACCCCGGGTGGCCACCCTGCTGCGCGAGGGGGAGGAGACCCTGGTGCCGGTGCGCTCGATCGGCCCCGGGGATCGGGTGCTGGTGCGGCCGGGGGAGCGGGTGCCGGTGGACGGGGAGGTGCTGGAGGGGCGAAGTGAGCTCGATGAGTCCATGCTGAGCGGCGAGTCCCGTCCGGTGTCCAAGGGCCCTGGTGACGCGGTCTGCGCGGGGACCATCAATGGGGCCGGTGTTCTCGAGGTGCGCACCACCGCGACCCTACGGGAGACCGCGCTCGGGCGCATCATCCGGCTCGTGGAGGATGCCCAGGCCAGCCGCGCCCCCATCCAGCGCCTGGCCGACCGAATCGTTCCCTGGTTCGTGGCCCTGACCCTAGGGCTCGCGACCCTCACCTTCGTGATCTGGCTGGGCGTGGACCTGGAGCTGGCGCTCATGGCCGCCACCTCCGTGCTGATCATCACCTGTCCCTGCGCCTTCGGCATGGCCACCCCCATGGCGGTGGCGGTGGCTTCTGGGCTCGGGGCCGCACGTGGCATCCTGGTGAAGAACGGGGCGGTGCTGGAGCGTCTCTCCTCCATCGACCATTTCGTGTTCGACAAGACCGGGACCCTGACGGAGGGGCGCCCGGCCGTGACCGCCCTGCGAGGAGTGGGGGAGACCTGGCGGAGCCTGGGGGCCGAGCCCCCCGCCCTGAATGTCGAAGAGCGGGAGGCCCTGCGGCTCGTCGGCCTCCTGGAACGGTTTTCGGAGCACCCCGCTGCGGCGGCCGTCCTCGCACTGTGCGAGCGCGCGGGGATCGGTCTGCAGGGGGGCACGCCCCAGTCCATCCAGGTCGTTCCCGGGCTCGGCATCAGGGGATTGGTGGAGGGCGTCGAGGTCGTCGTCGGGAGCCCCGACTGGCTCAGGCGCCATGGAGTGCCGAGCGCGTCGGATCTGGCCGCGGCGGCGCCGGTCAAGGCCGGCGCCCGTGGCACCAATCACAGCGCCCTGGATGGCCGCGAGGTCCTGGTGCTTGCCACCGAGGATCCCATCCGGGTCGGGGCCCGGGAGGTCATCGGCCACCTGCGCTCGGAGGGTATCCGCGTGACCATGCTGACCGGTGATCGGCAGCCCAACGGCGAGCGGGTGGCCGCACTCCTGGGCGGCATCGACCTCATCGCCGAGGTGTTGCCCGAGGACAAGGACCGGGTCGTGGCGGACCTGCAACGGGACGGGCACCGCGTTGCCATGGTTGGGGACGGGGTCAACGACGCACCGGCCCTGGTGCGGGCCGATGTCGGCATCGCCATGGGCAGCGGGACCGACGTGTCCATTGCCAGCGCGGATATCGTGCTGATGTCGGATTCCCTGGATCGGGTGCTGGAGGCGGCCCGGCTCGCGCGGCGCACGCTCCGGGCTATCCGCCAGAACATCGGGATCTCGGTGACTTACAATCTGATTATGGTGCCGCTGGCGATGGCCGCCATCGTCACCCCGCTGATCGCGGCGGTGTCCATGCCGCTGAGCTCACTGGCCGTGATCGGAAACTCCGCGCGCATTCGCGGCCTCTTCAAGCCCAAGAAGGTCGAGTCGGCGAATGGGCGCTAATAAGGGAAGGGTGGAATCGCTGCGCTTCCCGTGTAGGCCATGGATGGAGCGTCCGGAGACTCGCGCGCCTCGGGACGGGCGCTGATCAGGTGTCAGGAAGGCATTGTTCAGTAGCTCCAAAGAGCCGTTGAACGTGATCGGGGATGCGCCTTATCCAGGGTTGCTTGCTTGCGGAGGTACCTCATGGAGGTCATCTACGGGCTGATACCGGGCATGCTGTTGTTGGGCCTGGCCGCCGTTGCGGTCCTCTTCTGGGCGGCCCGCGGTGGGCAGTTCGAGGACCTCGAGGGAGACGGCCGGCGGATTCTGTTGGATGAGGACG
>JBLMWY010000474.1:0-7655 GCA_050257475.1 Bdellovibrio bacteriovorus | reverse complement strand
TGGTCCTCTCCCGCATGAAGGCCATCGTCTCCCGCCTGGAGTCCATCGAGGAGATGGCCGGCATGGACGTTCTGTGCTCGGACAAGACGGGGACCCTGACCCAGAACCGACTGACCCTGGGGGAGCCCGTGCGGTTCGGCGCGAAGAGCGACGACGACCTGATCCTCGCCGCCGCCCTGGCCTCGAAAGAGGAGGACGGGGACGCCATCGACCTGGCCGTCCTACAGGGGGTGCGCGACCCCGCGGGCCTCGGGCAGCACCGTCAGGAACGCTTCACGCCCTTCGACCCGGTCCACAAGCGCACCGAGGCGACCCTGCTCGACCCCGAGGGCAATCGCTTCCAGGTCACCAAGGGCGCACCCCAGGTAGTCGCCGCCCTCTGCGGATTGAACGGTGCAGAGCACGCGCGCGTCTCGAAGAGCGTCGACGATCTCGCGGCCCAGGGTTACCGCACCCTGGGGGTGGCCCGCAGCGACGACGGAAAAGGCTGGACCCTCCTTGGCGTCCTATCGCTCTTCGACCCGCCCCGGGATGACGCGGCCGAGACCCTGGCGCAGGCCGCCCGCCACGGCATCCGGGTCAAGATGGTCACCGGGGACAACGAGGCCATTGCGGTGGAGACCGCCGGACGGCTGGGCCTCGGGCGCAACATCGTTCCGGCGGAACGGCTCGCCGCCGGCGATCAGGACGTCTCGGAACAGACCCTGAGCCGGCGGGTGGAGCAGGCGGACGGCTTCTCGCAGGTCTTCCCGGAGCACAAGTACGGCATCGTGAAGGCCCTGCAGGCCGGCGGCCATCTGGTGGGCATGACGGGGGACGGGGTCAACGACGCCCCGGCCCTGAAGCAGGCGGACGTGGGGATCGCGGTCTCGGGGGCCACGGACGCAGCCCGCTCCGCCGCGGACCTGGTGCTCACGGCCCCGGGGCTCGGCGTCATCATCCGGGCGGTGGAGGAGGCACGGCGCATCTTCGCCCGCATGAACGCCTACGCGATCTACCGCATCACCGAGACCATCCGGATCATGGTCTTCATGGTGCTGGCCATGGTGATCTACGACTTCTATCCGATCACCGCGGTGATGATCATCCTGCTGGCCCTGCTCAACGACCTGCCGATCATGGCCATCGCCAAGGACAACACCTGGCTCGATCCCCATCCTGTGCGCTGGGAGATGCGCCGGGTGCTCACGGTGGCCTCGGTGCTCGGTGCCGTCGGTGTGCTGGAGACCTTCCTGCTGCTCATCATCGCCGAGTCCTGGCTGGGACTCCCCCAAGCGGCGCTGCAATCGATGCTCTTCCTCAAGCTGGTCGTCGCCGGGCACCTGACCCTTCTGGTGGCGCGTACCCGCGGGCCCTTCTGGGCCCGGCCATTCCCCGCCCCGCTGCTGCTCGGGGCCATCCTCGCCACCCAGGCGGCCGCCGCCCTCATCGTCGGGCTCGGCCTCTTCATGACGCCTCTGCCCTGGACCTACATCGGACTTATCTGGGGCTACTGCCTCGTCTGGCTGCTGGCGGAGGACCTCGCCAAGCGCCTCGTCTACGCGCACCTGGAGGTCTCCGCACGGCGCCACCGCCGCTTCCTGGAGCTGGCCAGGCGGCCGCTATCGGTCCATGGTGACGGTCAGGGGTCGGGGCACTGAGGCCCCGCCGCATGGACCCGCTGCCCGGGCCGCGAGACCTGTCAAGGGACCGCTGCCGCCGAGGGCTTGCAGGTCGCCTGGAACCTGCCCAGCCCGGCGCCACCCCAGCCAAATCCCGGAGACCAAGATGCAACCACTGCGCTACTTACCCCGCCCCGTGCCAGAGGCGCTGACCGGTCTGGTCGATCTGGCGCTCGACCTGCGCGCAAGCTGGAATCACTGTGCCGATCTCCTCTGGCAGGGCGTGGACGCGGAGCTTTGGGAGGCCACCGGCGACCCCTGGCTGATCCTGGAGAGCGTCTCCCAGGAGCGCCTGGAAGAGCTGGCCGAGGACTCGGCCTTCCTGCGCGAGCTCGCCGCGCAGGTCTCCGCCCGCAACGAGCAGCTGCGCCGCCCCGCCTGGTTTGCCGGACTGCCGGGCTCGGACTCCCTCGGCCGCGTGGCCTACTTCAGCATGGAGTTCGGGCTGAGCGAGGCCCTTCCCATCTACTCTGGCGGGCTCGGCGTCCTGGCGGGCGACCACCTGAAGACCGCCAGCGACCTCGGGATTCCGCTGGTGGGGATCGGGCTGCTCTACCAACAGGGCTACTTCCGCCAGGCCATCGATGCTCAGGGGGAGCAACGCGAGCTCTTCCCCTACAACAACCCCGCCATGCTCCCGGTGCTCCCCCTGCGGGACGCCGCCGGGGGCTGGCTGCGCATCGACCTTGAGCTGCCTGGGAGGACCCTGCGGCTGCGCGGCTGGGAGGCCCGGGTGGGCCGCGTGCCCCTGTATCTGCTCGACAGCAATGACCTGCTGAACGCCCCCGGCGACCGCGGCATCACCGGGGAGCTCTACGGGGGTGGGCCCGAGCTTCGCCTGCAGCAGGAGCTGGTCCTCGGGATCGGCGGCTGGCGTCTCCTGGAGGCCCTGGGAATCGTCCCGGACGTCTGTCATCTGAACGAGGGCCACGCCGCCTTCGCGGTGCTGGAGCGGGCGCGCGGCTACCTGGTCCGCACCGGCGGGGACTTCCGCTCGGCCCTGAGCGCCACCCGCTCCGGCAACCTGTTCACGACCCACACCCCGGTGGCGGCGGGCTTCGACCGGTTCGCTCCCGCGCTGATCGCCCAGTATCTCGGGGACTATGCCGGGGGGCTGGGGCTCCCCTTGGAGGAGCTCCTGGCCCTGGGACGCGCCGACCGAGGGGATGAGGGCGAGCCATTCAACATGGCCTATCTCGCGGTGCGCGCAAGCGGGGCGGTCAATGGGGTCAGCGCGCTGCACGGTGTGGTGTCGCGGCGGATCTTTCAGCCGCTGTTCCCTCGCTGGCCCGCCGAGGAGGTCCCGGTCGGGCATGTCACCAACGGGGTCCATGTGCCCTCCTGGGACTCGGCCGCCGCCGACGCACTCTGGACCCAGGCCTGCGGCAAGGGCCTCTGGCTTGGGGGTCTCGAGTCCCAGGAGGAGGCCATCCGCGCCCTGGGGGACGAGACCCTGTGGCGCTTCCGCGCGGCCGGCCGCCGGTCCCTGGTGGAGGCGGTCCAGGCCCGGCGCGCGCGGCAGATCGCGGCGGGCGGGTCCGTCGGCGAGCCGCTGCTTCGGCCCCTCGACCCCAATTGCCTCACCCTCGGGTTCGCCCGCCGTTTCGCGAGCTACAAGCGCCCGGACCTGCTCCTGCACGATCCGGAGCGGCTAGTCCGGTTGATCACCGACCCACAATGCCCGGTGCAGCTCGTGGTCGCCGGAAAGGCCCATCCTCAGGACCAGACGGGTCGGCGGATGATCCGCCGCTGGACCGAGTTCGCCCGCCGGCCCGAGCTGCGTGGCCGGGTCGTCTTTCTCGCCGACTACGACCTCGCCCTGGCGGCGAGCCTGGTCCAAGGGGTCGACCTGTGGATCAATACCCCGCGGCGGCCTTGGGAGGCAAGCGGGACCAGTGGCATGAAGCTCTTGGTCAACGGCGGCCTTAACCTCTCGGAGCTCGATGGCTGGTGGGCCGAGGCCTGGAGCCCCGAGGTCGGCTGGGCCCTCGGGGACCGGCGCGAGCACGACGACGACCCCGCCTGGGACGCCGCGGAGGCCGCGAGCCTTTACGATCTCCTGGAGGGGGAGGTGGTCCCCGCCTTCTACGAGCGGGACGCTAACGGCGTACCCATCGCCTGGGTGGGCCGCATGCGGGAGAGCATGGCCCGCCTCACGCCCCGCTTCTCGTCCAACCGCATGGTGCGCGAATACACGGAGCGATACTATCTGCCTGCGGCGGCGGCCTACCGCCGGCGCGCCGCCGAGGGCGGCAAGCTCGGCGCCGCGGTCGCGGACTGGCAGCAGCGCCTCGCCGCCGGCTGGTCCCAGCTGCGGCTGTCGGCCTTCGCCGCGACCGCCTCGGCCGAGGGACTGCGGTTCGAGCTCCAAGTCTACCTGGATGCCATCCCGCCGGAGGCGGTGGCGGTGGAGCTCTATGCGGAGCCCCTCGCGGAGGGCGGCCCGGGTGAGCGCATACCCATGACCCGGACGCGTGCCCTGCCAGGGGCGGTGCAGGGGTTCCTCTACTCCGCGACGGTCGCGAGCGACCGCCCCCTGGCCGACTTCACCCCCCGCGTCCTGCCCTTTCACGCGGAGGTCGCGGTCCCGCTGGAGGCCCCCTGGGTGCTCTGGCAGCGCTAGCGGAGGCGCGTCGTTTCAGGCCGGCGCCTCGGGAATGGTGAGCGTCGAGGCGGCGTCGGCGAACTGGGAGTGCATCTTGGAGGCATGTACCGGAGCCGGCAGGTTGAAAGCGCGTGAAGAAGGTTCGGGTCGCTCTCCTTCATACCCGCGAAGACGGCGGTGATCGGGGAGTCGTTCGGCTCCGCCCCGGGGTGATCTCATCCTCCGGGGGCTGGGAAAGGAACGGCTGGCTGCCATCTGTCGCGGCCTTGATCCGCGCCCGCGCCCTCGGCGGACACGGCCTCTATCCCCCCTGGATGGGATGCATCTCGCTCCAGGGGTGCCAGGGGCCCTGAGCAGGCGACCCCATTCCTCGGCGCTCGCGGCTCAGGGCCGTGGGTGCAGATGCACCCAGCATCCGGGCTAACTGGGCCTGATGTTCTGGTTCACCCGGAACAGGTTGTCCGGGTCGTATCGGCGCTTGATCTCCCTCAGGCGCTCGTAGTTGTCACGATAGGTGGCGCGCACCCGCTCCTGGCCCTCCTCCATCATGAAATTGACGTAGGCGCCGCCCGCCGAGTAGGGGTGCACCGCGTCCCAGTAGTCCTTGGTCCAGGTGGTGATGCGCCCACGGTTAGCGGGGTCCGGGTCGACCCCGGCGATGACCATGTTCCACTTGGCCTCGCGGTAGCTGAAGGCGGTGTCGTTGCGACCGACCCGGCCGGCCGCGCCGTCCACCGGGTAGAGGTGCATGAGCGAAAGGAGCGTGGGGGCCTGGGCGCCGTACGCGACGTGGCGTGCGACGGCCGCGTCGCTCAGCTCGGTGACGAAGTCCCCGCGCCAGTACCACTGCAGCCCGGCCGGGAAGAGCCCGTCGAAGAGGCTGTTCAGCGCCGGGAAGGGCATGGGCCCCAGGTGCTCGAAGGCGGGCCTGAGGTCGCGAACCGGCTGGAAGGCCGCCTCGGCCCCCTCGTTTGGGCCCGTGTAGCACCACACCATCCCGCACACCCGCTTGCCCCGCAGCTCTTCCGGGAAGGGCGCGCTCATGGGCACCCCCTTGAAGCCGAAGAAGCCGTACAGCTCCTCCGGGGCCTGGGGGATGAAGTCCCGGAACCAGGCGAGGATCTCCCCGGCGCGCTCCAGCTCCCACAGGGTCAGACCCGCATGGACGGTGCTCACCGGGTGAGCGCGGAAGAGGAAGGAGGTCACCACCCCAAAGTTGCCGCCGCCCCCGCGCAGGGCCCAGTAGAGGTCCGCGTTCTGGGTGGCGCTGGCGTTGACCAGGCGCCCGTCGGCGAGGACCACGTCGGCCGCGAGCAGGTTGTCGATGGTGAGCCCATAGCGTCGGGTGAGGTAGCCGCTGCCCCCGCCCAGGATGAGACCCGCCACCCCGGTGGTGGAGATGATCCCGCTCGGCACGGCGAGCCCGAAGGCGTGGCTCGCGTGGTCCATGTCGCCCGAGGTGCAGCCGCCCTCCACCCGCACCGTGCGTTCGGCAGGATCCACGCGCACCCCCCGCATCGACGAGAGGTCGATCACCAGCCCGTCGTCGCAGGTGCCAAGCCCCGGGCCGTTGTGGGCGCCCCCGCGGATGGCGAGCAGCAGGTCGTGCTCGCGGGCGAAGCGCACCGCCGCCACCACGTCGGCCACGTCGGCGCAACGGGCGATGAGCCGGGGGTAGCGGTCGATCATGCCGTTGTAGACGCGGCGGGCCTGGTCGTAGTCGGTGTCCTTGGGCGCGATCAGGCGGCCGCGCAGGCGGCTCTGGAATTCGGCGATGGTGGTGTCTGTGACCATGGGGGTCCTCCTGCGGGATGGGCTCAGGTTCGCTGGTTGAGAGATTGGGCCCAGGAATCCGGTCGGACATCGCCTGTCCTGATCATTTTGCTGGCGGCTCCTGTCGCCCCGCTGAGTAGTCAGGATTGACTATCGCAGCCGCGCGACAAGGCGCGAGTGCAGGTCGCCGCAGTCGACTTGACCGACCCGGGGGTGATTGCCGCGCTGGGCATCGTGTCGGTGACCCTCGCCTGCCCCTAGGAGGATGTGATTACCCGCGGCCAGGTGCCGCAGACCTGGGACCAGGCTGAGGGCCTGATCGCGGACGGCTGCCAGGGGGCATTGGTCCCATCGGTCGGGTGCGGGACCGGCCCCCGGGATCTCAACCTGGTCCGGTGGACCTGGCACGACGCCGGTGGTCCCGGGGTGCCTGGCAATGGTCACGTCGCTATTGAGCCGTTCCCAGGTCCTGGAAGAGGCGGCAAGCAACACGACCAGCGATTGGAGCGAGATCCCCGCGGGTGGGTTTCAGGGATAGACCGCACGAGATCGATGGGGTACATCAGGTCAGGGGCCCTCGGGTGGCGACCGTGTCCCCTCGACCGCTACGGTCTGCGACTGCTGTCCCGTCCACTGGGGCCCCACTGCAAGCTGGTGCCGCGCGGCGCCCGGGTGGCTCAGGCGCAACCCACAATGCGTGCCCGCAGCCCTGAGCTGTTGACCCGCTTGGCGATGCTCCCCGAGCTGGTGCGATCGGCGGTGTAGGCCACCATGACGAGCCGGGGAAGATGGCCGGGGCTGGCCACCGAGAGGACGCCGGCGTCCGTCCTTAGCGCCTACTCCAGGATCCTCTTGCGCGGCTCGCTTAGCGCTTGGTGCAGGTCCAGGATCGTGGTCGTCATTCGTGTATTCATGGCTGTCCCCTTCGATGTTCGATGCGCTGATTGATGGTTCGGGTCGTGAACCGGGACCTGCCGAATCGGGCCCCATCTGACGATCCAAAGGCTAGGCCAGGGGCTGTGCAGGCACATCGACAGCCTTGATCTTTTTGCGCAGGGGCTTTACCGGGGTCGCGGATAGTCAGGATTGACTATCGCTCCCGCTGTGGGGGGCGACGCGCTCGCGCTTGGAGCTGGGGTCTGGCTTCGCTCTGGTTCGGGTGTCACGCCCAGCCCAGCACCAAGCGTCGGAGCAACTGCCCATGCCGCTCTTCGTGATCGAGCGCAACTTCGCCGAGCAGCTCGAGCTCACCCCGGAATCCGCCGCGGGGGTGAAACTGATCAACGACGACGTGGGCGTGCACTGGCTATTCTCCTTCCTCAGCTTGGACAAGAAGAAGACCTACTGCCTCTACGAGGCGCCCTCGGCGGAGGCGGTGCGCGAGGCGGCGCGGCGCGCGGGGCTCCCCGTGGAGCTCGCGGTGAGGTGTGCGAGCTGCGCCCGGAGGACTTTCTCGGTGGGGCGGCGGTACCGGCCTGAGGGGGCGGCGCGACGGGTTGCAGGGACGGCCGCTGCCTAACCCGTCGTCAGACCCCGGCGGATGGCATAGGCCGCCGCCTCGGTACGGTTGGCGGTGTGGGTCTTGGCAAGGATGCTGCGGATGTGATTGGCCACTG
>JBLMWY010000473.1:0-3271 GCA_050257475.1 Bdellovibrio bacteriovorus | reverse complement strand
GAGCATGCTCCTGGAGTTGTCCAGGGTAAGGATCAGATTGGGCGGCACCCCCTTGATCAGATAGGGCGGGGCATGGCTGATCGGGATACTGTCGAGGCCCCAGGCGAGCCCCACGGTAAAGAGCAACAGGGACAGGAGACGCGCGAGGCATCCGCCGGCTCTCCGCGCCCGTGCTGCGACGGCGACAACCAGCCGAGGTAGCGATGGAATCCGCTTCATTGGAGGCTCCCAGATGCCCAGAGTCCTACCAGGCGTAGACCTTGGGAATGGTCGACTGCAGGATGGACCTGGACTGACCCGCCTGCCCCGCGCCCAGGGCAGTCACGGTGTAAAAATAGATACCCCGACCCTGGGCGGCAGACTCGAACTCCAGTGGCGCTACATAACGCTCCTCGACCGTGAGCCGCGGCTGTCGAGCCTCCTCGAGCTCGGGGAACCCGGATCCCCCGAGGCTCGCGAGTGGAACGCCCTGGGTCGGCGTCGCGCCGCCACGCCAGTCATCCAGCACCGACTGCAGATGGGTGCAGGGGAGGGTCCCATCGGGGTCGGTTACCTTGCAGGCAGCCACCAGGCTCCCCGCGCCCCAAGCGCCCAGGGGTGGGGGCGCGGGACTCTGCTCGATCAGGGTCAGGGCGGCCTGGAGCGCCGCCTCCGCGGCCTGAAAAGCGCTCGCCTGCTCCTTCAGATTGCCGGCCATGCGCTCCTGCAGGATGGTGCCCCGCATGGCCCCCAGCCCCAGGACCGTCATCACCACGAGAATCAGGAGGCCCGTGACCAGCACGACGCCCTTGGCGCCGCCTCCGGTCCGGAACAGCGGTAACCGTGGCCCCGGACAGGACCCTCTGAAGCCCAGCCGGTGGGCGGTTCTCCTGTCGCATCCAGTGTTCATGGCGGAAGAAACCAAGGCGAGCTCGACCGAATGGCGGCGGTGACGTCGAAGGCGTGGTAGATCCGTCGGTCCGCCGCCAGACCATACCCTAGGTCCGCGGCCGTGGAGGCGCTCGGGTTGGGCACCGCCACCTCGATGCGGACCTCCTCCGCCGTCGTGGCCAAGATTTGGATACGCGCGCTATCCACCCGGCCCCAATGGCCTTGCGCGGATACCCAGGCGGCATCGGTCACGGCGCCCGCCAGATCCAGCAGGCGCGCCCCGCCAACCTGGTCCACAAAACCGTCGTAGGTCACTCGCATGTCCGCCACGTCGGAGACGGTCTGCTGGGCCCCGGCGCTGGCGCTCCAGCGGCACATGGCCGGACGATAGCGGCTGGGATTAGTGTTGCAGTTGTTCACCGCTCCGCCCTCCTGGATGGTCCCGTACCGGCTGTCCATGCAGCACACATAGAAGACGCTGTATTCGAATGGGAAGACCCGGGCACGCAGCGTCGTCCCGGGTGAGGTCTCCGTGCCCCGTCGGTTATACGCTCGCGCAAGCGCCGAGGTGGCGTTTACTTGACCTCCCAGGCTATCGGAATGATCGGCGGAAGCGGCCTCGCCGCAATTCTCGGGATTGCCATCCGCGTCATAGCTCTCCTGGTGTTCCAGTGAAGTTGGGGCATCGAGCTCCACCGTCTGGCAGGTTTTGGGATTTGTGATGGTGAATATATCGGTGGCCTCGCAATCGGTGATCAGGGCCAAGCGACCGCCTTCCAGGTCTCTGTGGGGCGAGACGAGGTCGATCGGAAGGGTCAGGTCCGCGCTCTGCGGATCTGCGGAGGTCCGCGCATAGACGCCCTCCCCCAGGGTGCCCCAGGCGACCAGCACATCACCCCGCAGCCATTGCCTGGCCACCTTGAGCTGTGCGCCGGAGGCCGGGCTACCCGGCAGTCCAGCGAGCCAGTCGGAGGTCCCCCTTTGAGCGGACGTGTAGCCTAGCGGCGTGTCCGCGCCGATGGCCGACACGCCTTCGCAATCCACCGGCCCGTCGCTCCAAAGCAGGCCGCAGGCCACGACGTTGAGCGAGTCCTGGGCCTCGTCCAGGGCCATGCTTCGACACCCCGTGCCACGCGCGCCACGAAGGTCCGAGGCGAGCATCTGCACGGCGAAGCGCCCGTTCTCCTGGACCCGTGAATTGGCCTCGCCCACGCGATAGGAAGCCTTGCTCGATACGAACACCTGCAGGATGCCACCCATCAGAAAGAGCCCGACCGCCATGGCGACCAGCAGCTCGACCATGGCCAGTCCGATCTGATGGCGACGCGGCACGTGCCTGGCCTCCCGGCTGGGCCAGCAGGACCGCTCAAGCGCCGCCGTGGTCGCCTGACTCCGGTTACACGGAAGGAAGGCGTTCGATTGCATGGCTTCCAGGGCTCACATGGCCGTCGCGATGCGGGTGCAGAAGCGGAGCTCGCGGTCCGTTGCCCCGGGTGTCTCGTCGTTGGCCAGGGCGCCGGGGTCGCCCCGTCGATCGTCCCAGCGAACGACGATGGCGCAATTGCCCCCGCCACATGGATTGGCACCCCCGCAATCGGCCCGCGCGAAATCACCCGAGCTGGGCGCAGGAAGCCCAAGGGCGCAGAAGTCCCTTTGCCAGCGGCTGACGGCGTCACCAGAACCTTGGGTCCCCTCGCAATCCCCCGGGTCCAGGGCTATGGTGCCGCCTGATTCCTGTCCCGAGGGGAAAAACGAGGTCGGATCGGCGCGCAGCCGATCGGCGAGGTCGTAGGCCGCCAGGGTCGCCTGGGTGCGTAGCCGGGCGCTGTCATTGGCCCTCACGCCGGCAATCTGCAGCCCCGCGAGCCCCAAGAGGCCGACGCTCAGGACCAGCACGGCCACTAGCACCTCTACCAACGAGAACCCCGCCCCACGCGTCCAGCGCGGGTGCCGGCCCCCGGGGCCATGTGTCGATCTCGACATGGTTGCCTTTAGCTCCCTGGTTTGACCGCATCCCCGCCGACTCACCCGACATCAGGCGCCGCCCTAGACCTGGGTCAAATCCGGACGCGCGCCGGAGATCGGTGGAATCACGCCAAGAATATCTGCGACCTACGTCATAGAATAGCGTGCCTGATCCCCGGTTTCTGCGCGGGGTGACCAGTGGGGCCCTGGATTGGGGGCGGCCGGTGGGACACCGGATACGAGAAGGCGTCGGAGCCGCGGCGATCGCGCCCGACGGCGGATCCGCACTTGAAGCCGGCGGAGCTTGGGGTGAGCGGAGTTGAAGTGGCGGAGAGAGAGGGATTCGAACCCTCGATGGGCTTTTGACCCATACTCCCTTAGCAGGGGAGCGCCTTCAGCCTCTCGGCCATCTCTCCAAGAAAACAGTGTCGGCCTG